>DAOSXE010000014.1:0-48333 GCA_035380285.1 bacterium
CCCTCCTTCTCCAGCGCCTCCCGGAGAACGTCGGGCTCCGCGCGCAGCCGGTTGGTCCGGGCAAAGACGGCGGGGATGCGCGCCGAACCCCGGCAGACGGCTTCGGCCCAGTCGGGGCCGCGGAATCCCAGCCAGCGCTCGATCATCCACAGGGGTATCGAATAGCGCCGGGACCACGCCTCGGGCCCGTCGCCGGAGGCGCCCGGCGGCAGGGAGCTCTTTTCCCGCAGGGCCCGGCGCAGAACCGCGTTGACGAACCCCGTCCAACGCGACCGGCCCAACCGCCGCAGCGTCTCCGCGGCCTGATGCAGAACCGCATATTCGGGGACCCGGTCGAAATAGAACAGGTGCGCCAGCGAAATTCTCAGCACCTGCCGGACCAGCGACCCGCGGGCGGGCGGACGGCCGGAGCAGAGAAGGTCGATGGTCTCGTCGATGGGCAGCAGATTCCTGACCGCGCCCTGGACGGTCGCGTACCAGAGCTTCCGATCCCGGGGGGAGAGTTTCCCGGCGCCGGGGAAACGCTCCATGAGGTCGGAGAGGTAGCCCTCCCCCCCCTCCCAGGCGGCCAGGACCCGCGCCGCGGCGACGCGGGAAGCGGTGCCGGCGGAGGAGTTCATCGCCCCAGGAAAACCTTGATCGCCTCTTCCACCATCTCCGCCGAGACCGTCGTATCCCGGCAGGGGCCCTGGGGGCGCTCGATGACCACCCCCAGAACCGGCTTCCTTTTCTTCTTGAGCATCCCTTCCAGCAGTTCGTTGAGACAGGCCACGGATACCACGCCTTTTACCTCGGGCCGGGCCAGCTCGGCCAGGGCGATTCCCCCGCCGGTGGCGATGGCCAGCCTGGTCCCGTAAGTCTCGGCCAGACGGTTGAGGTCCCCTACCCCGCAGCGGCCGCAGCGGCGGCATTCCCGGGGATCGACGGCCACGCGGGCGGTGCAGAGGCTGTTCTGGAGACAGCGGGGGCCCAGAATCAATACCTCGTCCGGGCGAAACCCGTATTTCCGGCGGCGGACGCGCCGGTTGTTCAGCAGAAGCAGCAGTTTTCTCACCGTGCCTTCCCTCCTTCCACCGGCGGGTATCCCCGCAGGAACTCCGGGGCCGTCAGCGCCTTTTTCCCGGGAACCTGGATTTCCGTTATTTCCACCGCGCCGGAACCCGCTGCGACCACCAGCCGTTCCCGCTCCGGCACGTGGACCGTGCCCGGCGCGCCCCAGTCCCCCGGCACGGCCCGGGCCCGAAGAATACGCACCTCGCGCTCGCGGCCGCCCGCGGGCAGAACGGTAAAACTCCCGGGCCAGGGGTGGAGCCCCCGGATCCGATTGACCGCGGCCGCCGAGGCCAGGGTCCAGTCGATCCTGCCGTCCTCCTTCCTCAACCGCGGTGCCGCGACCGCCCGGGAATGGTCCTGGGGAACGGCCCGGGCGGTTCCGGAGGCGATCGCCGCCGCCGTCTCCGCCAGGAGGACGGCGCCGGCCCGGGCCAGGCGGGCTTCCAGCGACGCCCGGTCGTCCTCGGGATCGATGGCCAGCGCGCGGGAAGCGAGGACGTCGCCGGCGTCGACCTCCTCGGCCAGATAGTGAACACAGACCCCGGTCTCCGCGTCGCCGTTGATCAGGGCCCAGGCCACCGGAGCCGCCCCCCGGTACCGGGGGAGCAGCGAGGGGTGGAGGTTGATCGCCCCCAGATGCGCCGACTCGATCAGGGCCGCCGGGATATAGGCGCCGTAGGCCGCGGCGACGATCAGGTCGGGGGCCAGCTTCCTGACCGCCTCGACGGTCCCCGGATCCCCCGGACGCTCGGGTTGCAGGACCGTCAACCCCAGACGGCGCCCCTCGACCGCGGCCGGAGGATCGGCCAGGCGCCGCCCCCGGCCCGCCGGACGCCCGGGGCGGGTGATCACTCCCAGGATCGGGTGCCCGGCGCCGGCCAATGTTTCGAGGGAAGGGACGCAGAACGAACCGGTCCCCATGAAAACCAGGGCGGGGAGGGATTTCACGGCAGGTTCCCGACCGGCGCGCCCAGCCCGATCCCGTTGCGCTCGAACCAGCCCCGGTTCATTTCCAGGGCATAGCGGTAGGGAACGGCGGGAGTATGCAGTACGGCCCCGTCGTCCGGAGCCATATCCTGAATTTCGACGATCAGCCCGTAGGGACTGATGAACGCGATGGAAAGGGGAACGCCGGTGTTTTTCATCCAGAACGCCCTCCGGGTCGTCTCCGGATAGGGAAAAAGCATCCCCTCGTCGTCTCCCAGGCTCTCCCGGTACATCAGCCCGCGTTCCTTCCGGGCGGGGGTATCGGCGACTTCCACCGTTATCCGCCGGGCGCCGATCGTGAGCTCCCGGCTGGGGCCCGGCTGGGGACGGGGCCCGCACCCCCAGGGCACCAGCAGGAGCGCGAACGCCCATCCCATCCTCGTTCGAATCACCGCCGCAGTTCCCCCAGATGCCGCGCGGCCAACCCGCAGTAGAGGAGGTAGGTCCCCAGGAAAATCAACCACATCATGGGGACGGGGGCCGGCAGCAGGGCCGAGGCCATGCCCAGAACCACCGGAACGGTGAGCGAGAACACGGCCGCCGCGAACGCTTTCCTGAACTCGACGCGTCCGATCTTATAGATGGAGGCAACGGCGTAAACGACCGCGCAGCCGAGCAGGGCCTGGAGCAGCCGGGCGATCAGGTACTGGATCAGATGCAGAACCGCGAACATCGGTCCCACGTGCATCAGGATCATCTTGACCGTCTCCCCCCAGGCCCGGACGTCGACGACCAGTTCCCCTTTCTCCCCCGCCATCGCCGCCAGGTCGAGGGGTTCGGGGAGGAACGGGGTCCAGAGCAGGATCCGGTCTCGGCCGACGATCATCCCTTCCTGGAACGGGGAATCGAAACCCGGTTCGTCGTCCTCCAGGTCGATACGGAAAACCAGGCCGTCGTCGCCCGCCGCCCGTGCTCCCCAGGCGGCGTCGGCCGAAAGTTCTCCGGCCGCGGCGGCGGCATCGAGGCGCGGCGAGAGCGTCTCCCATTTCAGTTCGGTTTCGGGGTCGGGATAAGCGGCCGCGGCCCACTCCGCCGCCGCGGCCAGGCCCCGGGCGCGGGAGCGGATCTTCTCCTCTTCCTCGGGGGAAGGCCGCTCGGAAGCGTCGGGAGCGAGCGAATCCAGGCGCGCCACCACGCGTTCGTACCCCTCGGCCAGTGTCTGCAGGCGCGCCCGGTAGGTTCCGGCGGTATAGGGGTTGTCGGAGCGGAAGGCGAAGGGAGAATTTTCGCAGCCGACGACGCCTTCCTTGACGGTTACCGCCGGAATCCCGGCGTCGAAACGGGTGCCGGTGCGGACGAGATAGCGGTAGGCTTCGAATACGTCCCGGGCGGTCAGAAGGGCGGTGGCGATCAGGACCAGAATGGCGAGGTAGCCGAAGACCCTGCCCCAGGAAGCCACGGTCAGTTCGCGGTACCCGGCCGGATTGCTCGCGGCCGTGACCGCCGTCTCCCGGAACCGGGGCCAGGTGTAGCCCAGGAAGCCCAGGGGCTTCTTCTCCGAAGCCGCTTTGTCGAGTTTTCCGAACATCGTCGTTTCCCGGGAACGCGCCGGACGCTCCCGCCCTTCGGGGCTCAGTCCACGACCTGGATCTGCGACGGGGAGTCGAGCTTGATCTGCATCGCTCCCTGATATTCGTCGATCCGGCCCTTCACCCGGACGGTCTTGTTCAGGTACTGCCGGGGGGGAAGGAAGCCGTTGTCGCTGCCGTCGCGGTTTTTCTTGTAGAAGATGAAGGTCAGGCTTTCCCTCCAGTTCCGGTCGACGTTCAGCTTGACCGGACCGCCCTTGCCCCGTTCCTCCGGGTCGTAGACGTTGATGATCCGCGTTTCCACCGTGACTTCGGCCCCCACTCCCTGTTTTATCGCCTCCTGCCAGGTCATGCCTCCCCCGGCGGCGGCGGCGACGCCGCCCGTCCCGGGCGCGGCGGTTTCGACGAAGACCCCCTCGTTGGCCCAATCCCCGTACATGGGGTTGGGGAGCACCACGAGGTCGGTCCCGAAGCGGGGAGCGGCCTCATCGAAAGAGACTTTCTTGGCGTCGTAGAGATCGTGGTTCTGGTCTCCGCAGAGCATGAGGATTTTCAAAGGGGGCAGCTTGGTCCCGGAAGGAAGGGTCTTGATCGTGCCTTGCTCGATGTCGCCGCGGCGCATGGTCTTGTCGCGGTCGAGGGCGTACGCCCCTTCCCTGACCAGGAGCACGTCGTAGGGGATGCCGACTTTTTTCAGGTTGGCGGCGGTGGCGTCCTTGACGTCCCCCTTGCGGTTGGTGCAGATGACGACTTTGCCGCCCAGCCGGCGGGCCAGAGCGCAGAACTCGGCCGCCCCGGGAAGAGCGGTGGCTTCCTCCTTCAAGCACCAGGTGGTCCAGAGGGGCCCGGAGTACTGTTCCCCCATCGCCTCCAGGTCGGCTTGAAACCGGACGTTGCTGAGGACGGTCTCGTCGGCGTCCAGGACGACGCACCAGGTTCCCGCCTGCTCGCCCGCGGCCAGTTTCTTCAGCCGCTCCATGCCGTTCAGATAAGCCTGGAGAACGCACTCCTTATACGTGTCCGCCGCCTGGCACCAGGCCACGGCGTTGCTCAGCCGGACTTCTTTAGCCCCGGCCGCGGGGATCAGGATCGACGCCAGAAAAACGACGGCGGCGAGTTTGAACCATTTCCGCTCCATGGTTGCTCTCCTTGTTGCCGGTTTATGGAAGTGTCTTCGATCGGTCAGGGAGTACTTTACCCGCTGGGCCTTCCGATCTCAAGACGATTCCCCGCGCCTGGAAGGAGGGAAGCGGTCGCGGTTGCCATTCCGCCGCGGGGGGGGTATGATCTCCGCAACCTCGAATCAAGGAAACGCCGATGAAGACCAAGAACCGCCACCCGCTCTCCCTCATCTCCCCGGACAGCCCCGTCCTCAAGGTTCTGGGCGAATTCCTGCAGCTTAAAAATCTCTACCGCCAGGGCTGGCTCAAGCGCCGGGTTCCGGAAGAAAGATGCGAATCGGTCGCCGACCACACCCTGGGCACCGCCATCCTCTCCATGTTCATGGTGGAAAATTATTATCCGGGGGCCGATCTGCTCAAAACCCTGCGCATGGCCCTGATCCACGAGGCCGGCGAAGTCTATGCCGGCGATATCACTCCGGTCGACGGCATCGCTCCCGAGGAGAAACACGCGCTGGAACAGGATTCCGCCGTCCGGGTCTTCGACGGGCTCCCCCAGGCCGAAGAATACCTGGCTCTGTGGGAGGAGTTCGAAGAGAGCGAAACCGTGGAGGCCCGGATCGTCAGACAGGCCGATCGCCTGGAGATGATGCTCCAGACCTGCTATTATGAAGCCGTCGGTTACTGGAATTTCACCGAGTTCTTCGACAACACCAGATCGCTGATGAAGGACCCTCCGTTCCGGGCCCTTTTTGGGGAAATCGAACGGATGCGGGTTCCCGTCTCGGAACCTTCGGGAGACAAGCCATGAAACTATTCGCCGTGGTCGCCGCCTTGATTCTGGGGGCGGGCGCCGTCTGCGCCCAGGAGGACTTCTACGCCGGCTCCAACTGGGAAGCCCCCGTCCCTCCGGAGGAGTTCGCACCCGAAGCCGGCGGAGTCGAAGCTCCTTCGCCCGCGCCCCGGACCTTCCTCCCCACCCCCGTCCAACCGCTCCCCGAATCTTCGCCCCTGCCCGCCCCCACCCTCCCCGTCCAGGGGGGGTTCGCCCCGAACTACTACCAGGGCGCCGGACAATACAACACCTCCGGACCCAACGTTCAGTATTTCGGCCCCGACGGCCAACCCCTGGGGACGACCCGCGACATCGGCGGAGGGAACACGCAGTATTACGACTCCCAGGGAGGGCTGGAACAGACCACCCGCACCGTCGGAGACACGACCACTTATTACGATTCCTCCGGCCAGATGACGGGGCGGGTCGAAGACCGCGGGGGCAACAAGCTTTTTTACGACGCCGCGGGAAGACTGACCCGGCGGGAGGTCGCCCAGGGCGACGCCACGTATTTCTATAACGGCAACGGCCAGCCCGAGGGGAGGATGGTCCAGGAGGGGGACGCCTTGACCTACTACGATTCCTCGGGACGCGTGAGCGAGCGCGTGGTCACCCGGGGAACCGACACCTATTACTACGGTCCCGACGGCCGCCAGACGCGGGTGCTCCGGAACTACTGAGGCCGCGGAGATGTCCGAACAACGCGACTTCATCCGCGACACCGTCCGTCAGGACCTCGACGCCGGTACGGTCGGCGCGGTCGTCACCCGGTTTCCCCCGGAACCCAACGGCTACCTTCATATCGGCCACGCCAAGAGCATCTGCCTGAACTTCGGCGTCGCCGAGGAGTTCGGGGGCCGCTGCCATCTGCGCTTCGACGACACCAACCCGGAGAAGGAGGACGAGGAGTACATCGACGCCATCCGCCGGGATATACGCTGGCTGGGGTTCGACTGGGGGGAACACGAGTACTTCGCTTCCGACTACTTCGAGCGCATGTACGGATACGCCCTCGACCTGATCCGCTCCGGCAAGGCCTACGTCGACGATCTTTCGTCCGACGAGATCAAGGCTTACCGGGGGACGTTGACCGAACCGGGAACGCCCAGTCCCTACCGGGGGCGTTCCCCCGAAGAGAACCTCGATCTCTTCCGGCGGATGCGCGACGGGGAGTTCCCGGACGGCTCCCGGGTCCTTCGGGCCAAGATCGACATGGCCTCTCCCAACCTGAACATGCGCGATCCCACCCTGTATCGGATCAAACATTCCTCCCACCATCGAACCGGGGACGCCTGGTGCCTCTACCCCATGTACGACTTCGCCCATTGTCTCGAGGATGCCGTCGAATCCGTCACCCACTCCATCTGCACCCTGGAATTCGAAGACCACCGCCCTCTTTACGACTGGGTCCTCGACAACCTTCCCGTCCCCGCCCGGCCCCGGCAGATCGAGTTCGCCCGGCTCAATCTGACCTATACGGTCATGAGCAAACGCCGCCTTCTGCATCTGGTGCGGGAGGGCGCGGTCTCGGGATGGGACGATCCCCGCATGCCGACCATCGCCGGCCTCAAGCGCCGGGGATACACTCCGGAGGCGATCCGGGAATTCTGCCGGCGCATCGGGGTGGCCAAGCGCGACAGCACCGTGGCCGTGGAACTCCTGGAGCACTGCCTGCGCGAGGACCTCAACCTCAGGGCGCCCCGCGCCATGGCCGTGCTCGATCCCCTGAAAGTGGTGATCGACAACTACCCCGAGGGCAAGGAAGAGATGCTGGAAGCCGTCAACAACCCCGAGGACCCCGGGGCCGGCACCCGGAAAGTCCCTTTTTCCCGGGAACTCTACATCGAACGCGCCGATTTCATGGAGGTCCCGGCCCGCAAGTTTCACCGTCTGGCCCCGGGCCGCGAGGTGCGTTTGCGCTACGGCTACTTCATCACCTGCGTCGAAACCGTCAAGAACGACGCCGGGGACGTGGCCGAGGTGCGCTGCGTCTACGATCCGCACACCCGGGGCGGCTACTCCCCCGACGGCAGGAAGGTCAAGGGAACCATCCACTGGGTGAGCGCTCCTCATTCCCGGGAAGGCACGGTCCGGCTCTACGACCGTTTGTTTTCGGTGGAAAACCCCGCGGCGGAAGAGGACTGGACATCCGTTCTCAACCCGGACTCGCTCCGAACTCTTGCCCGCTGCCGCCTGGAGCCGTCTCTGGGCGGGGCCCGGACCGGGGATATTTTCCAGTTCGAGAGGCTCGGGTATTTCTGCGCCGACCCCGACGGGGAGAATGCGTCGGAGCCGGTGTTCAACCGTACCGTCGGTCTTCGGGACACCTGGGCCAAAATCGCCGCCCGGGAAACCGATCCGGCTTGAGAAAACGGCGGTCCCGCCGTCGCGCGGGCGAAACCGAAGAGGCGAAGCTATGGGGATGCTGTCGTTTTTTGCCGTGCTCCTGGGAGTCTGCGCCCTGTTCGCTTACATCAACGAAAAGGTCCTGCGCCTGCCCGCCAATATCGGGCTGATGCTGATCTCCCTGGTCTGCGGAGGGACGATCATCGTTCTGCACCGGTTCGGCATCCACTTCTTTTTCCTGGAGGAGGTGGCCCTTCTTTCCGGCATCGACTTCAACCGCTTTCTGATGAAGGGGCTGCTCTGTTTCCTTCTCTTTGCCGGAGCGATCACGGTGCCCTCGGGCACCCTCCTGAAGAAGAAGTGGAGCGTGGCCATGCTCGCCCTCCTGGCCACCGTGATCTCCGCGGCGCTGGTCGGCGGCTTCGCCTATCTGATTTTCGCGTTGGTCGGCGCCCCCGTCGCCCTGGTCACGGCCATGATCTTCGGCTCCATCATCTGCCCCACCGATCCCATCGCCGCCATCGCCATCCTGGTTCCGATCGGCCTCCCTCCCAAAATCGAAACCCTCATCAACGGGGAATCCCTCTTCAACGACGGCGTCGGCGTCGTCCTTTTCACCACCTTCACCGCCCTCGCCTCCCACTCGCACGAAGCCGGACCGGTCGTCCTCTTCCTCCGCGAAGTGGCCGGAGGGCTGGGTCTGGGGGCGGTATTCGGGCTTCTCACCGTCTTTTTCCTCCGCGGCATCCGGGAGAATACCACCGCTCTCCTCATCACTCTGGCGGCCGTGACCGGCTGCTACGCCATCGGGCTGGCCCTGGTCGTCTCGGGGCCCATCGCCACGGTCGTGCTCGGTTTGATCGTCGGCGGCCATTTCGAAAGCCGCGGGCACCAGGATATGGTCGTGGGCAAAGCCCGCGATTTCTGGCATTTTCTCGACAACATCCTCAACGCCGTGCTCTTCGTCCTCCTCGGCCTCCAGGTACTCGACCTGAGCTGGTCCCGGGCCGCGATCGTCGCCCTCGTTCCCATGATCCCGGCCATTCTCGCTTCCCGCTGGCTGAGCGTGGCCGCCGCCATCTACCTCCTCAACCTCCCCCACCGCTCCCGGATACGGCATCTTCCCCTGATCAACCTCCTCACCTGGACCGGGATGCGAGGGGGGCTGGCCGTGGCCCTGGCCCTATCCCTGGACCCGAGCTTGGGGCGGAACCTGCTGCTCAACGTCACGTTCGGGGTCGTGGCCTTCTCGATCCTGGTCCAGGGTTTGACCGTCAAGGCCTTCTTCCCCGCCCGGGTGCTCCGGGGAATCTCCCGGGAGGTCTAGCGCCCATGGGAACAGCCGATCGGAAAAGCAGGAAGGCCGAGGAGCTGATGGCCGACTTCATCATCGACGCCCTGGGCGACGGCGGCGGAGACGACGAAAAGAGCGAGCGCATACGCCGCCTCAGCCGGGGACTGAACTTCCGGCCTCCCGCGCCCGGCGGCGAAGAGAAGGAACGCTAGGGAACTGCGCCGGGGCAATCGGCCAGCACCTGCAGGACCTGAGCGGTGCAGTAGACGTCCTCCCGCTTGAGACGGGACCCCCCCGGCGCCGGAAATCGGCCGCCGGCCCAGGAGCCATCGGCTTCCTGGCGGTTCAGCAACCAGGAAAGAGCGCGACGGATCCGCGGGTCGCGGGAGTCCAGTCCGCTCCCGAGCAGGGCCCGCAGGGCCAGGGCCGTTTCCAGCTGCTCCGACGGGCCGGAGGGGTCGCGGACGGAGGCGAAGGAAAATCCTCCGTCGGGGGTCTGGACGGAAAAGATGAAGTTCCGGGCGCGGTCGCGCAGGGCGTCGACCTCAGCCCCCCCGGGCCGGCTCCCCAGCGCGCTCAGGATCGGGGCCAGGGCGTAGAACGGGGTCCCGTAATAGTAGGGGTCGGACCCCCAGTTGCCCTCCTCCCGGAACGTGCGCGAAAGGAACTCCAGAGCCGCCCGCGACCGGAGCGGGGAAAGGCCCCGGTCGGCCAGGGCCCGGAGGGCGAACCCGGTGACGGAAGGGTAGTTGCGCCGCCCCCGGGGCACCGCGGAATTTCCGAGGTCCCACCCCCCCGCCGGAGGCTGGAGGCCTCGGATCCGCTGCGCCACGCGGTCCGCACTTTCCGAAACGCCGATCCCGCGGCTTTCCAGCCGACCCAGGAGCCGGCAGTATTCCGCCGAAGTTTCCAGACAATATTCGCCGCGACGGCCGCTGCGGTGCAGGAGCATCCCCCCGCCGTCCTCCCAGAAGCGGAGAAAGTCCAGGGCCTTCCGCACCGGCGGGGCCGAGGCCAGGTAGGCGTTCGTCTTCCAGGAGGCGATCGCCGTCAAGGCCTCCACCGTTTCCCAAACGTCGAACTTCCTCGACTCCGCCGCGGCGATGGCCCCGTCTTCGCGCTGCCGGGAGAGCAGAAACGAGATTCCCGACTCGACCGGGGCGGGAAGTTCGGCCTCGCCGGCGGGCGCCGGCGGCGGCGCGAACGATGCCGCCAGCAGAAGCAGAACCGCCGCGGCGGACGGGAAAAGCGCGCGCCGGGGAGTGATCCTCCGCTGCCGGGGTTCCACTTTCTAGCGACCCCGGGCGCGGCGGCTCATGGTCAGGCGCAGCGGCACTCCTTCGAATCCGAAAGCCGCGCGCAGGCAGTTGAGCAGGTAGGAGCGGTAGTTGGCCGTGATCAGAGCAGGGTTATTGACGAAAACCCGGAACACCGGGGGCTCGGTCTTGACCTGGGCGGCGTAGTAGATTTTCAAGCGCGATCCTTTCCGCCGGGGCGGCGGGGATTGTTCCTCGGCCCGGGCCAAGACCCGGTTAAGCAGGGAGGTCTGCACCGTCTTGCGTCTCTCCTGGGCGACGTAAGCGCAGACGTCCAGAAGACGGTCCAACCCGTGTCGACGGAGAGCGGAGATGAACACTACGGGGATGAACCCGGCGTAAGGGAGCTTCTCCTGCAACCGGCGGCGGTATTCTTTGGTGGTCAGCTCGCCGGAAACGTCCCACTTGTTGACGGCGACGACCACGCCCTTTCCTTTCTCCAAAGCCGTGCGGATGAAGCTGGAGTCGACGCGCCCGGGGTCTTCCCCCGGGTCCATGAGCAGAAGCACCACCTCCGCGCGGGCGATGGTCTCCATGGTTCGAGCCAAGGCGAAGCGGTCGAGGGGGGAGTGGTGCTTGGCCTTGCGGAAAAGGCCGGCGGTGTCGATGAGAAGAAAGCCGCGGCCGTCCTGATCGAAAGCGATATCGACCGGGTCCCGGGTCGTACCCGGAAGATCGTGGACCAAAGCCCGCTCGCTCCGGCTCAAGCGGTTGACCAGCGTGGACTTGCCCACGTTGGGACGTCCGACGATGGCGAGCGCCGTCCGCGCCGGCGCGGCGGAAGGTTGTCCCGGGGGGATCCGCTCCAGGATCGCGGATAAGAGTTCGCCGATTCCCAGTCCGTGGAGGGCGGAAACGGGCGGAACCGCCGGAAATCCCAGAACCGAGAATTCTCCGGAGGTCAGCTCCTTGCCGGGACTGTCCGCCTTGTTCATCACTACCAGGACCTTTTTCCCCTGCTCGCGCAGCCAGGAAGCTATTTCCCGGTCCGAAGGAAGCAGGCCGTCGCCGAGGTCCACCACCAGCAGGCAGAGATCCGCCTCGGCCACCGCCGGGCGCGCCTGGTCGAGGATCAGTTTCCCCATCCCTTCCTTCTCCCCCGGAAGCAGGCCGCCGGTATCGACGAGGCGGAAGGCCTGCCCGTTCCAGGCCACCTCTCCGTAGATGCGGTCCCGGGTGGTTCCGGCCTGGTCGTGGACGACCGCGACCCGTTTCCCCAAAAGACGGTTGAAAAGCGTGGACTTGCCCACGTTGGGGCGTCCGACGACGGCGACCAGGGCCGAGACCGGGGCGGCGACGCTCATCGGGAAAACCCCCGGTCGGCCCCGAGTTGGACCGCGCCCGAACGAGCGTAGTCCAGCCCCGAAACCACGGTCAGGAAAGCGGTCGCGTAGAAAATCGCCTCCGGGTGAGCGAACCCGAGCATGACCCAAACCACGGCTACCATCTGGCCCACCGCCGCGGATTTTCCCCACCAGCTGGGACGGACCGTCAGCGGCCGGCGGCGGAGCTTGATCGCCGCCGCGCCGGCCAGAAGCAGCAGGTCCCTGCCCAGAACCACCGCCGCGAACCAGAGGGGAACGGGGAAGCGTTCATAGCCGACGGCGTTCAGGACGGCCATGCCCGCCAGAGCGGTATTGAGGAAAAATTTGTCGGCCATGGGGTCGAGGAGCGCGCCCAACCGGGTCTGTTGGCCGAGAGAACGGGCCAGAAAGCCGTCGAGGCCGTCGCTGATCGATGCCAGCAGGAAGACGCCCAGGGCCGCCCAGTAATAGCCGCGGTGGCCGCTGCGGCAGTACGCGTAGAGCGCGAAGATGAACAGCGGGGGAACGAAGAACCGGGAGATCGTTATCTTGTTCGGCAGGTTCATCCTCGGTCGCCGCCCCCGGGTCGGCCCGGCCTCCGGGTTCAGTCCGTCCGCGCCAGGCGCTCCAGCGCCCGGTCGAGCCGCTTCAGGGTTTGTTCCCTTCCTAAAAACTCCATGACCTCGTAGATCCCGGGGCTGTCGGCGCGGCCCGTCAGAGCCACCCTCAGGGGGTGGAAGAAATCCCCGGGGGCGAGCCCCCGCTCGGCGATCAACCGCCCGTACCGGGCTTCCAGCTCGGCGGGGGCGAAAGGCTCCGCCGCCGCGGCCTGCTCCCGCGCCGACCGGAGGAGATCGGCCGTCCGCGGGTCGGCCCAGTACCGCTCGACCGCGGCCTCCTCCCAGGGCGGGGATTCTTCGAAAAGATACGCTCCCAGTTCCGGGATCTCTCCCAGAACCCTGACCCGGTGCCCCAGGAGCTCCACCGCCCGGCTCAACCGGTCCGGGGCCACCCCGCGCTCGCGCTTCCAGTCGTCGAGGACTTCGGCCGCGGCCCGGGCCCGGGCTTCCGGAGAAAGGTTGCGTAGGTGCAGCCCGTTCAACCATGCCAGCTTCTGATAATCGAACACCGCCGCGCGACGGATGATCCGCTTCAGGGAAAAACTTTTGACGATCTCGTCCACGGTCATGAATTCCCGTCCGTCGCCGGGCGACCAACCCAGCAGGGCCAGGTAGTTGACCAGGGCCGCGGGAATATAACCCTCTTCCCGGAACGCGGTTAGGGAAGTCGCCCCGTGGCGTTTGCTCAAGGGAGCCTTGTCCTCTCCCAGAATCAGGGGAAGGTGGGCGAATTTCGGGGGCTTCCAGCCCAGGGCCCGGTAGAGCAGAACCTGCTTGGGCGTATTGGGGATATGATCTTCCCCCCGGACGATGTGCGTTATCCCCATCTCCATGTCGTCGACCACGCAGGCGAAGTTATACGCGGGAGAGCCGTCCGATTTGATCAGGACTATGTCTTTGATCTCCGCGGTCGAGGTCGAAATTTTCTCTCTGACCAGATCGTGGAAAACGACCTCTTCGTCGGGGGGGACTCGGAAAATGACCGCCCCGCCCTCCCGGTAAGCCGCCCCCGATTCGAGCAGACCCAGGGCGTGGGGAAGATAGCGGTTCTCCTGCATGCGCTCGGATTGGAAATACGGACCCTCGTCCCAATCCAAGCCCAGCCAGGCCATCTCCTTGAGAATCTCTTCGGTCAACTCCGGCTGAGAACGCTGCCGGTCGGTGTCCTCCACCCGCAGGATGAAAACGCCCCCCGTTTTTCGGGCGTAGAGCCAGTTGAAGAGAGCGGTGCGGGCGCCTCCGATATGGAGGTGGCCGGTGGGGCTGGGGGCGAACCTGACCCGGGGTCCGTTATCGTTCTTCATGGTTCGAAGTCGTAGCCCTGTTCCAGCGCCTTGAGGTTGGCCTCGAGCAAATCCCGATGGCGGCCGGGAAGGAAACGGATCAGCGTCTCCTTCAGCGTGTCGGGATCGAGCAGGCGGGAGCGCCGCAGAAACGCCCCGAGCATGACCATGTTGGCGACCTTGGCGGAGCCCAGGGTTTCCGCCATCTCGGTGGCCGGGATACCGATTATCGTCCCCGAAGACGAGACCCGGCCGGGATCGGCCAGGGAACGGTTGCAGATGACGATTCCCCCCGTCTCGACGCGGGCCGAGAATTTGATCAGCGACGGCGTATTCAGAACCAGGGCGAAGTCCGGATGTTCGATGATCGGGGAGGCTATTTCCTCTTCGGAGACGATCAGATGGCAATGCGCGGTTCCGCCCCGCACTTCCGCCCCGTAGGAGGGGATGTAGGTGACGTTGAGGTTCTTTTCCATCCCCGCCCGGATGACGAGCTTCCCCGCCAGGAGTATCCCCTGCCCCCCGAAACCGGCGACGATGATCCGTTCCCTCATTCCGTCCCTCCGCCGGCGGTATCCTTGATCACCCCCAGGGGGAATTCGGGGATGACGACCTCGGTGATGTGCCGCCGCGCCTCGTCCGGCTCCATCCTCCAGTAGGTGGGGCACGGGGAGAGGATCTCCACCAGCGAATATCCCCGTCCCTGCACCTGATTTTCGAAAGCGCGGCGCAGGTACCCGCGCGCCTGACGGATATGGGCGGGAGTGTCCAGGGCCCCGCGGGCCAGGTAGACGGTCCCCCCCAGCGACGCCAGCAGCTCGCAGACCTTGATGGGGGGCCCCGTCTCTTCCAGGGAGCGGCCGCCGGGAGTGGTGACGGTCTCCTGCCCGACCATGGTGGTGGGGGCCATTTGACCGCCCGTCATGCCGTAGACGGAGTTATTGACGAAAACCACGGTGAAGTTCTCCCCCCGGTTGGCGGCGT
This sequence comes from bacterium, assembly GCA_035380285.1. Lineage (NCBI taxonomy): Bacteria > bacterium. Next base: position 14,673 of record DAOSXE010000014.1, read on the forward strand.
GGATGGTTTCGGCCGTTCCGATCGCCGCCAGGTCGCCGTCCCCCTGGTACACGACCACGAAAAGATCGGGGCGGGCCCGTTTGATCCCGGTCGCCACCGCCGGCGGCCGGCCGTGAGACGCCTCGGTGACGTCGAAGTTGAAGTAGTAATACCCCAAGACCGCGCAGCCGACGGGAGCGATCCCCACCGCCCGTTCCCTCAACCCCATCTCGTCGATAAGTTCGGCGATCAAGCGGTGGACCACGCCGTGTCCGCACCCGGGACAATAGTGGGTGGGGGTATCGGTCAGGCTTTCCGGACGCCGGAACAGATAACGTTCTCCCCGTTCGTCGCTCACGGGTTCCCCTCCCGGGTCAACAGGCCGCGGGCCGCGGCCATGATTTCCTCCTCCGCGAATATCTCCCCGCCCCCGTTCCCGAAGAAGACCGTTTCGGCTCGGCCGCCGACGGCGATGCGGACATCGTCGATCATCTGGCCGCAGCTCATCTCCACCACCAGGAAGATCCGCCCCGGCGCCACCAGTTCGTTCAATCGGCGGGAGGGATAGGGCCAGAGGGTGACGGGGCGGAAAAGCCCGGCCCGCAGGCCGGCGGCGCGCAGGTCCCTGACCGCGTCCCGGCAGAGCCGGGCGCTGATCCCGTAGGCGACCATGATCAGATCGGCGTCGGCGCAGAGGTACTCCTCCCATCTGACTTCGTTTTCCTCGATCCGTCGGTAGGTTTCCTGAAGGGCCTCGTTATGCTCCCGCAACTCCCCGGGCCCCAGCAGCAGCGATCTGATCATCCGGGGAGGACGGCCCCGGGCCCCGGTCAAAGCCCAATCCTTGGGGGGGAGGGGGCGGGGGAGTGGGTCCCTGAACTCCACCGGCTCGATCATCTGCCCCAGCACTCCGTCGCCCAGGATCATCACCGGGGTCCGGTATTCGTCGGCGATATCGAAGGCGAGCATGGTCAGGTCCGCCAGCTCCTGAACCGATCCCCCCGCCAGGACCGGGGTCCGATAATCCCCGTGGCCGCCTCCCCGGGTGGCCTGGAAATAATCGGCCTGGGAAGGGCCGATGTTGCCCAGGCCCGGCCCTCCCCTCATCATGTTGACGATGACGGCCGGGAGACGGCAGCCCGCCAGGTAGGAGATGCCTTCCTGCTTCAGGCTGATCCCCGGGCTGGAGGAGGAAGTCATGGCCCGCTTCCCCACCGCCGAAGCCCCGAAGACCATGTTGATGGCGGCCAGTTCGCTTTCGGACTGCAGGAAGACGCGGCCGTGCTCCGGCATGTGCCGGGCCATGTAGGCGGTGAGCTCGTTCTGGGGAGTGATGGGATACCCGAAGTAACAATCGCAGCCGGCGCGGATCGCCGCTTCCGCCACCGCCTCGTTCCCGCAGACCAGCATTTTCCCGGTTTCAGGGTTCATTTCGTTTCCCCTCACCGCAACCGGTTTCCACGATGGTGATGGCGAGGTCGGGACAGACCAGGGCGCAGAGCCCGCAGCCGACGCATTCCTTCCCCGGTTGAGGTTGGGCGGGGTGCACGCCCCGAAGGTTGGTCCTGGGGGCGCGGACGAGAACTCCCCGGGGGCAGACATCGACACAAACGGTGCAGCCCTTGCAGTGTTCAAAATCGATACGAACTTCAGCCATAAGCGCCGACCTTCCTGCTGGCGCGCAAAAATAAAAGTATACCCTCCCCCGGCTTCGATTCAACCCCAAACGGAAGATCCGGTTCGGCGGCGATAAAGCTTGCCTCCCGTTATATTCACGCGTATAGTTCGGCGAGCGACCCGGAACAGCGCCGGGGCGCAGGCGGGCGGCAACCGAAACCGGAGCGGGAAAACCGCTCCCGCCGGACCAAGGTCCGGGAAAGGAGCTCCGATGAAACCTATCGCCTCGCTGCTGGCGGCGGCGGCCGCGGCATGTCTTCTCCCCTCCCGGGGGAGTTGCGCCGACGATTGGGAATGGTGGGTGGACCTGCCGGTTTCCGCCTCCCTCGCTCCCGGTCTCGAATTCAACGCCGTGGGTTCCCTCAAGTTCCGTGACGACATGTCCTACCTCTATAACCGGGGGGCCATCGCCGGCCCGTTGTTTTCTCCCTGGAAGTGGTTGGGACTGGGCCTCGACTACTGGTACCGGGAAACGAGAAAGTCGACCCAAGGCCCTTGGACCGACCAGCGCTCCCTGGTGGGCCGGTTCGACCTGCGCTGGAAAGCGGCCGATTGGCTGATCGCGCAGGATCTTAACCGACTCGAGTACGACACCGATCTGTGCCGATGGAGAATCCGGATCAAACCGCGGATATGCCTTCCCTTCCGGGCGGCCGGGCTGGCGTTCCGGGCCCTCGTCGACAACGAATTTTTCCTCTTCCTGGATTACCCGGGAGGGCGCACGACCTATTCCGAAAATAGGTTTTCCGTCGGCCTGATTCTTTCCGCCTTCGCCGGCCTCGATGTCCAGGTCGGCTACCGGCGGGTGGATACGGATACGGACAAAGGCTGGAGGGGGAGCAACGTTCTCTACAGCTGCATGAAAATCGCCTTTTGAGTTCTCTTTCCGAACCGCTATCCTGAAGGAGGATGACGATGAAATCGATAGTATGCGCGGTTTTTCTCCTGGCGTCCGCGGCGGCCGCCGCCGCCGGAGACGGTTCCCCTCCCCTGCGGATCGCGGTGGAGTTCACCGATCATGCCGCCGCCGCCCAGATAGCCCGCGCCCGGGGCTGGTTCGAGGAGGCGGGACTGCGGGTGGCCGCCTTCGACAGCTACGTCACCGGAATGGCTCTCTCCGCCGCCCTGGCCCGGGGGGACGTCGACGCCGCCTACATCTGCCTCGTGCCCGCCCTCAACGCCCGGATCAACGCCGGGATCGACATCCGCGTCGTCTGCGGAACCCACCTCTACGGCTACGGCCTGGTGGCCGACCGCCGGCGCGTGGGCGACCTGACCCGCCTGCTCGACCCGGAGATCCGGGTCGGCTGCGTCCGACAGGGCGGAGCGGTGGACGTGCTCATGAACCGGCTCGCGGACGCGCATTCGCTCGATCGGCGGCGGCTGGAAGCCAAGGTTCTGAGAATGAGCCCGCCCCGCCTGGTGCTGGCCCTGGCCGGCGGCCGGCTCGACGCCGCCTTTCTGCCCGAGCATTACGCCACCCTGGCCGAAGCCGGAGGGGCCGGGTTCCTGGCCTCGCCCCGGGATTGCTGGCCGGGCATGCCCGGGAGCGTTCTCGTCGTCCGGCGCGACCTCCTGGAAACCGCCCCGGAAACGGTGGAAAAACTGGCCGCGGTCACCGAGAAAGCCACCGCCTGGATCAACGCCCACCCCGCCGAGGCGGCGGCGGCCGTGGCCGAGGCCCTGGGTTCGCCCCGGGACACCGTCGCTCCGGGGGCGGGCGCGGACGAGCTCGACTCCCTGAAGATAACCTCCGAGACGATCGAGCGCTCGATGGGGCGGCTGGTCTACACCACCGAACTCGACCCGCAGGCCGTCCGCGCCACCATGGAATACATGCGGACCCTGGATTACATCCCCCGGGTCCTTCCCCTGGAGGAAGTGCTTGCGCCCCGGCTGCTGGAAAGGTAAGCGCGGACGGGGCTGGGCGCCGCTCGTCCCCATCCTGGCCTTCGTGGTTTGCTGGGAGCTGGGGGCCCGCCTGGAGCTCTTCCCCGGAAAACTCTTTCTTCCCCCCTTCAGCCGGGTGGCGGCCGAGTTCGGGCGCCTGATCGTGTCCGGGGTGCTCTGGGCGCAGTTCTATCCCAGCCTCGTCCGGGTCGCGGCCGGTTTTCTTCTCGGCGCCGCCGCCGGGCTGGCGGTGGGGACGGCGATGGGATGTTCCCGGCTGTTCGAGCGTTCGTTCTCCCCTCTCTTCAGCCTTTTCTATCCCATCCCCGCCCTGGGTTGGCTGCCGCTGTTCATGCTCTGGTTCGGGATCGGGCCGGTCCTCCCCGTCGCCGTCGTCTTCGTCTGCGCCTTTTTCCCCATTCTCTACACCACCGCCGGAGGCATTCGGGGAGTGGCGGAAGAATACGTCGACGTCGCCCGCACCCTGGGGGCGACCCGGATCACCGTCATCGGCAGGGTCCTGCTCCCTCTCTCCCTGCCCGCCGTCTTTACCGGGCTGCGGCTGGAGGCCGGCATGGCCTGGAGAGTGATCGTGGCGGCCGAGATGATCGCGGTCCCGACCGGAATCGGAGCCTTCCTGCTCAAATCGGAGAGCATGCTCCGGATCGACCGGATCATCGTCTGCCTGATGGTGCTGGCGGCGATGTGCCTGGCGTTCGAACGGCTTATTTCGATTCTGGAGAAACGCCTGACCGGCGCCTGGGCGCCCGCTTTCGGGCGGGAGCGGATTCCCGGCCCCCGGACGACGGGAGCGGGGTGAATGAAGATGCGCTCCCGGAAGCGGTGGAAAACGGCGAAAACTCCCGCCGGGGACCCGATCCCGGGCAGAAGCGGCATGAACGGCGGCGATCTCGTCGTCGAGGGGCTGGAGGTGGAGGTCGGGGCCTTCCGCCTCCGGGTCCCGGAGCTGGTCTGCTCCGGCGGCGGCTACCATATCCTGCTGGGGCCGACCGGGAGCGGCAAATCCACCTTGATCAAGTGCGTTCTGGGGCTGCTCCCGCCCCGGCGCGGCAGCATCAGGATCGGCGCAACGGAGATCGTGGGAACGCCCCCGGAAAAACGGGGGATGGGCTACCTACCCCAGCACCAGTCCCTGTTCCCACACCTCGACGTCGAGGAAAATATCCGTTTCAGCCTGCGCGCGGCGCGGGCCCCGGCCGACCGCGCCGACGACGCCGTCGAGCGCCTCTGCTCCCTCCTCCGCCTCCAGGAACTGCGGGGGCGGGCGGTCCGGGGGCTTTCCGGGGGCGAAAAGCAGAAAGTGGCCCTGGCCCGGGCCCTGGCGGGGGGGCCCCGGTTTCTGATTCTGGACGAGCCCTTCGGCTCGATCGACCCCGGCCAGCGCCGGCGCCTCTGGTTCGAGGTCCGCAAGGCCCTCGACCGGCTGCGGATATCCACCCTGCATATCACCCACGACCTGGAAGAGGCGTATACCCTCGGAGACCGCATCACCGTCATGATCGCCGGCGCGCCGGTCCAGAGTTCTTCCCGGGAGGACCTCTTCCGACGGCCGGCGGCGCCCGCGGTCGCCGAGTTCCTCAACTACCGCAATATCTTCACCGGGAAGGCCGAGCCCCTGCCCGGCGGCGATTCGAGCATCGATTGCGGCCCGTTCCGGATCCGGGTGGGGAACCCGCCGCCGCCCGGGGGAAGGGCGACCGTCTGCCTGCGGCCCCAGGACATCAAGATCATCCGGGACGACGCCCCCGTCCGGCGGGAACTGGCCGAAAACCTCATTTCCGGGACGATCGCCGCCGTCTTCCCCCTCCCCGAGCAGTGCGTGCTTCATTTCCGCGCCGACGGCAGCCGCAGCGAATTCGACCTGGAACTGAAGTTTCCGGATTTCATCCGCCAACGGCTGAATCTGCGCGAAGGAGCCGCCGTCCGGGTCGCCCCCTGGAAACCCGGGATCATCGTCTGGCCGGCCGCCCCCTGAATCTCGGGAACGCTTCCGAGAATATCTTTCGGCTTTGGTGGTTGCGGGAAGATCCGATGTGCTATAGTCCTTAAAACTGATTCCTGTTCAACCCAACCCGGCGGCGCCGGGTAACGAGACGGGTGCGTCTCGGAGGAAGGATTATATGAAACTGTCCCGTCTCATCGCCTGCCTGGCTGCCTGTTGCGCCCCGGCCCTGTACGCCGGGACCATCGCCGAGATTCAACAGGGCACCCTGACCGGCTCCCAAACCGTGACCGGAGTGGTCAACCTGGTCTATCCGAGCATGGAATTCTTCATCGCCGACGCCGACGGAGCCTACAACGGCATCTGCATCTCCCAGAGCACCTACGGCCCCGAGATCGGGGACAACGTCACCCTGACCGGAACGGTCTCCGCCAGCAACGGCCAGACCGTCATCAACAGCCTCACCGCCTTTTCCGTCAACTCCGAGGGCAACGATCCTTTCCCTCCCGTGACCGTGAGCACCGCCGACGTCGCTCTGGAGGAGTACGAAGGCTGCCTGGTCCGGGTCGAGGACGTCTACGTCAGCAACGAGAACATCGGCAGCGGAAAATGGCAGGTCCAGACCGGGTCGCCGGGAGCCGCCGCCACCGTCGACGACGAACTCGACTACAACTACTTCCCCAAAAACAGCGACGAGTTCGACGCCGTCGTCGGGATCGTCGAACGCGACACCACCAAGAACCCGGCCCAGTGGCTCCAGCCCCGCTTCACCGCCGATTTCGCGGCGCCCGAAGACATCATTCCCCACTACGCCCTCCACGGGACGGTGGTCACCATGGACGACGCCCGCAACGTCTACGACGGCTACTACATCGAGGTCCAGGGCGACCTGATCGCCGGAGTCACGCCCGACGCTCCGGGCGGGGTGGACGTAATCGAAGTCGACGGCCTGATCTTTCCCGCCCTGATCAACTCCCACGACCACCCCAGCAAGGACATCTGGGACATCATTCCCCTGCCCTACATCAGCAGCGCGGTCTACCCCGATATCCACGGCACCTACCAGTGCCTGAACGACTGGTCCGGCAGCGACGCCGAGCCGGCCACCAAGCAGATGTACAGCGACTTCCAGTACCAGGCGGAAGGGGAACTGACCGGATCCCTCTCCGACGCCTACGCCATCGCCAAGCTGGCCGAAGTCCGCATGGCCTCCAGCGGCTGCGCCGTCACCCAGGGGCAGTGCGTCGCCAGCGCCCACTACAACGACAACTCCAACAAGCTCGGGGTGGGGATCATCAACTGCGAGCGCTTCCCCGGCCGCGCGTACGACAGCGTCTTCCCCCGAACCGACGGGACCGATTGGACGGCCAAGCACGCCGATGCCGTCAACGGCAAGGTCGACCGCTACATCCTCCACCTCTGCCAGTCCTGGCCGACCGGCTGCGAAGCCCAGGACTGGAACTGGTGGAAGACCCTCCCTTCCTACGACGGGCGCACCACCATCATCCACGGCAACTCCCTCAACGCCGCCGACTTCGCCGAATTCACGACGGTGGACGGCAACCGGACCGCTCTCTCCTGGGCCTGCAAGTGCAACATCCTCTACTACGGCCAGACCGCCGACATTCCCGGCGCCCTGGCCGCGGGGGCCCTGGTCTCCATCGGCTGCGACGCCACCCCCTGGGGTAACCCCAACATGCTGGCCGAACTCAACTACTGCAAGTATTACAGCGATCAGGCCGGCTGGACCATCCAGTCCCTGGAGTTCGCCGACATGGTCACCCGCAACGGGGCGGTCGCCTGCGGCCGCGAAGACGACATGGGGACGATCGAAACCGGGAAGATCGCCAATTTCATGGTCATCGACGACGGGCCCGGGGACCCCTACGACGACCTCCTGATGGTGTCGGGCGCCGGCGCCGCCTACGATTACTCCTGCGGGCCCCGGGACGTCCGCCTCACCGTCTGCGCGGGGCGCCCCATCTACGGCGACGCCGATCTTTTCAATACCGTCAACTTCCCCTTCATCTTCCCCTCCTACCTCGAGGACGTCGAGATCTGCGGCACCGGCAAAAAACTTTCGATCGCGCGCCACAACTCCTCCAACATCGAGGGGGCGGGCGACCTCTTCCGCGACTTCTACGCCGAGTGGTGGGGAAAATACTACAAGAGCGGGCAGTACCCCTGCGATTTCGTCCCCGTCGACCCCGCCGGCTGGCTGCCCCCCACCCCCGTTCCCACCGCCACCCCTCTCCCCGGGACCTACGTCATCACCACGGGCGCCGACGACGCCCAGCAGCACGCCACCTACTTCGACAGCGGGGAAGCCTATCTGCACCTGGGCTCGCGCAGCGATACCATCGGCTGCTATTACACCGGCTTCCGCTTCACCGGAATCCAGGTGCCTCCGGGGGCGACCGTCACCTCGGCCGACCTGATCGTCACCCAGTACACCAGCTACAACACCGCCCTCAACAACCTCCACGTCGGCGCCGACGACGTCGACGATTCCCCCCAGTTCACCGCGGCCGACGACGGCCCGCTGCACCGGACCCTGACCTCGGCCCAGGTCGACTGGGCCCAGACGGCCTGGACCGTGAACCAGGAATACTCCTCGCCCGACCTCTCCGCGGTGGTCCAGGAGATCGTGGACCGTCCGGGGTGGGAGGCCGGCAACAGCCTGACCGTGATCGTCTACGCCGACGTCAACGGCGATCTCCGCCGCCGGATCTGGTCCTACAACGGCGACCCGACCAAATCGGCCCGCCTGGAGATCGAGTATTCCGCCGCCACCCCCACGCCCACCCCCGAGGGTTTCAAGACCCCCAGCACCACCCCGACCACGGCGCCCACCGCCACGCCCAGTGCCACGCCCTACGGATTCGAATCGCCCTCCCCCACCCCTTCCCCGCAGTACGTCAACCTCCTGCCCAACCCCAGTTTCGAAAGCTGGAGCAGCTCCACCTGCCCCGACGACTGGATTCCCTACTCCAACGTCGAGCTCGCCGCCGAGACCGCGATCACCCACTCGTCGGCGACCGCGCTGCGCCTGGAGCTTTCCACCACCGCGGGGGAGTACGGCCGCGGGCTCTACGCCGACGCCCAGCCCGTCACCGAGGGGAACCCCTACACCTTCCAGATGTGGGTCTACTCGGCTTCCCCCGGATCGATGGGGATCACCGCCAACTGGTACGTGGGCGGTTCCACGATCTACTGGGATACGGTGGTTTCGGCCTCCTCCGGCCAGTGGGAGCTGCTCACGGTCACCTCCACCGCTCCCGCCGGCGCGACCGACGCCCGCTGCTGGGTCCGCGGTTTCGCCGACAACACCTTCTGCGGATACGCCGACGACGGGGCCTGCTACGAAGGGCTTCCCGCCCCCACCCCCGTCCCCACGCCCGTTCCCGGCGGCGGGGGGAAAGCCGCCGGTGACTACGACGGCGACGGCACTTCCGACATCGCCGTCTTCCGGCCTTCGGTCGGACTCTGGGCGATCCGGTCCGTGACCCGGGCCTATTACGGCTTTGCCAGCGACACCCCGGTTCCCCAGGACTTCGACGGAAACGGTTCCTGGGAGATCGCGGTCTTCCGGCCCTCCAACGGCAAGTGGCTGGTCCGCGGCGGCGTCGCCGCCTACTACGGCGTCTCCGGCGACGAAACCGTTCCCGCCGACTACGACGGCGACGGGACCGCCGACATCGCCGTCTTCCGGCCCTCCAACGGCAAGTGGCTGGTCCGCGCCTCAACCTCCGCTTACTTCGGCGCCTCCGGCGACGAGACCGTCCCCGCCGACTACGACGGCGACGGGACCGCCGACATCGCCGTCTTCCGGCCCGGCCTGGGCAAATGGCTGATCCGCGGGGGCGTGGCGGCGTGGTTCGGCATCTCCACCGACGGCCCGGTTCCGGCCGACTACGACGGCGACGGGACGTCCGACATCGCGGTCTGGCGCCCCTCCAACGGCAAGTGGCTGGTGAGAGGGAAAACGGCCGTCTATTACGGAGTCGCCTCCGACGTTCCGGTTCCGGCCGACTACGACGGCGACGGGACCGACGACATCGGGCTCTTCCGGGCCGCCAAGGGCAAGTGGCTGGTCAACAACCCCTCGGTGGCGTCCGTCTATTTCGGATCCTCGTCCGACGAGCAGGTGACCAACCCCTATCCGGGGGATTGAGCGGAGGGGCAGCCTCCGCGGGCGCCGCGGTCGACCCCGCGGCGCCCGCGGACGCCTAAGTGCGCGCGAAGCGGACCTTGAAGCAGGCCCCTTTCTTGCGCTCCTCGAACTTGAGTTTCATCGGTTCGAGTTTCTCCACGAACCCCGGGTCGAGGTCCGAAAGGGGGCGGGGAACGCCGCCGGATAGGACCGGCGGATCGAAATACCTGACCTTGAGCTTGACGTGCTTGAAGTCGCAGTCGTCTTCGCCGGCTTCCTCCACTTCGAAGGGGGTGGTAAAGAGCCGGTAGTGTTTTTCGGGAAGTTCGGACCCGTGGGCGGAGATCCGAGCGAAGAGCGAAGCGTCGTCCCCGAAGAGGTCCTTCTCCCCGATCCATCCCCCCTCCCATCCGATCCTGATGATCTCGGTCAGAGCCTGATAGACGCAGGCTACCGAGGGCTCGTAAATGCACAGCCACATCGCTTCCAGCCCGGCCAGGGCGTAGCGCCGGGCGACGCCGGCGTCGGTGAAGACGATGTCGCGGCCGATCAAAAGTATGTTCTCCAGAACTTCGCGCCCCAGGCCGGGTTCGAGCCCGGTCGCGCCCACGAAGTCCCTGACGCCGTAATCGATGCGGTCGGCCCCCACGTCGGGAAGGGACTTTTTGATCTCCGGGCACCCGTCCGCCTCCGGGGGCGCGATCCCGTGGCGTTTCAGGATCTCCGAAACCTCGTCCAGCCCCTCGATCAGGTGCATGTTTTTCTCGTGATAATCCTCGCCGCTGCTGGCCATGGCCATATCGACCATGTGCGAAAATGCGGTATGGCCGAGATCGTGCAGGAGCCCGGCGACCTGGATTTCCGGGGACGCCCCCACCTTCTCCAGAACTCTCCACACTCCCAGGGAGTGTTCGAAACGGGTGACCTGATAGCGCCCGGGGAAAACCAGGTCCACTCCCCCGTACTGGTTGACCCCCCGTAGGCGCTGAAAAGGCCGGGACTCGACCAGTTCCCGGATAACGGCGGGGCCGACTTCGAACTCCCCGTAAATGCGATCGCGTACTTTCATGGTTATCGTTCTCCTTGGCCCGACGGCCGCGTGAAGCCACCATACCCCGAAACCGGTCCGGGCCGAAACGCTTTTCCCGGGGTGGCGACGGCCTCTCCTCAGCCTCCGCTCGCCGGCGCCAGACGCCCGGACCCGCCGGCGAGGTCCTTCAGGCCCCGGGCGACCGCCCCGGTCATCATGTCGCTCCGGGCCCGCCATTCCCACTGGCCGGAGGGGACGCCGGGGCGGTTCATCCTGGCTCCGCTTCCCAGGCCCAGGACGTCCTGGAGGGGGATGACCACGGTGTCGGCCGCGGAAGCGCAAAGGATCTCCATGAAGGCGCGGTGAACGCGGTCGGCGGGGACGGGCCCGAGGTAGTCGTCCACCCGGCGCCGCGTCTCCGGGTCCAGTCCGAGGTACCATCCGGCGATGGTGTCGTCGTCGTGAGTCCCGGTCGTCACCGAGCAGTGAACCGGGTAGTTTTCGGGCAGGTTATAGTTGTCGGGGTTGCCGTCGAAGGCGAATTGCAGGCCGCGGACCCCGGCGTAGCCCAGTTCGTCCATCAACCGTTCCACCTCGGAGTGGATCTCCGGCTCCCGGGCTTCGGCGATGACGGGCAGCGGTCCCAGTTCCTCTTCGGCTCCCCGGAAAAACTCCAGGCCGGGACCGCGCTCCCACTCGCCTTCGGCGGAAGTCTCGGCCCCGGGGGGGATATGCCAGCAGGCGTAGAAACCCGAGAAATGGTCGATGCGGAGGATGTCGACCAGACCGAGAACCGCGGCCAGGCGCGCCCGCCACCAGCGGAAACGGTGGCGCCCCATCTCCTTCCAGTCGTAGAGGGGGTTTCCCCATATCTGGCTGACGTGGCGCGGCGGTTTGGGCGGCGCGCCCGAAAGCGCGAGCCGCCGCCCTTCGGAATCGAGGAGGAAAAGCTCCCGGTGTCGCCAGACGTCGGCGCTGTCGTAACTGACGAAGATGGGCACGTCCCCGATCAGGGCCACTCCCCGGGCGGCGGCGCGGTGCCGCAGCCGCTCCCACTGCCCGGCGAAAAGGTATTGGACGAACCGGCTCCGGGAGGCGGACGCCCTCAGCTCCTTTTCCCACCGGGACCGTTCCCGGGAAAGGCACCGGGAAACGGCGGAGGGCCATTCCGTCCAGGGCAGCCCCTGAAAGTGGCGTTTCAGGGAGATGAAGAGGGCGTAATCGTCCAGCCAGTACGCCTGGCGCCGGCAGAAAGAAACGAAGTCCCGGGCCTGGCTCAGGCCGGCCTCGGCCCGGAACCTTTCCCAGGCCGCGTCCAGGCAACGGTACTTGAAAGCCGCGACCGCCTCGTAATCGACCCGATCTTCGGGGAAAGCGGGCCCGGATGACGCGGCGGAGCGATCGAGGAGCCCCTCTTCGACCAGGCTTTCGATATCGATCAGCAGGGGGTTGCCGGCGAAGGCCGAAGGACTGGAATAGGGTGAGTTGCCGTACCCGGTCGGGTTCAGGGGAAGCAACTGCCAGAGCCGTTGTCCGGACTCGGCCAGGAAATCCACGAACCGAAGCGCCTCCCTGCCCAGGCTCCCGATCCCGTGCGGGCCGGGAAGAGACGTGCAGTGCAGAAGGATCCCCGCCCTCCGGGGAAATTCCCGTGGCCGATGTGCCGGTTCCATAGTCTCCGCCTTTCCTCTCCGATTCGCTCCGGGAGCCGAGGCCGCCCTTCAGAGCGCCTCGGCGATTTTCTTCAAAAGTCCCCTGAGCTCGTTCCGGTCCCGAAAATTCACCACCAGTTTCTCGCTGCTGCGCCCCTGACGGATGGTGAAACGGTTCCGCCATTCCCCGGGGAGTTTTCCGATCACCGTCCGTTCCACCCGGTTCAGCTCTGCTTCGCGCTCGGTCAGTTCCGCCTGAGGGCGGGCCAGGTCGACCTCCAGTTCCGTCTCTTTGACGTTGAGCCCCTCGGCCGCGATCCGGTCCGCCAGTTTCAGCTGAAGGGAACGGTCGCTCAGGCGCATCAGGGCCTCGGCGTGGCCGTAGGTGATGCTCTCGTTCTCGAGCAATTCCAGAACCCGGGGGTGGATTCCTTCCAGAAGCCGCAGTTGCGCCCGGATGTAGCCCGGCGTCCTGCCCACCCGCTTCGCCAGTTCTTCGGGCTCCAGGCCCTCCCCGATCGCCGTCGCCAGGGCGCGGGCGCGCTCCAGGGGGGAGATATCGACCCGAACCAGGTTTTCGGCCAGAACCGCAACCGGAACGGCGACAGTCTTCTCGACCGCCAGGACCGGTACGCTCTTCCATCCCAGTTTTTTCACCGCCGCCAAACGCCGGCTCCCCGAAACCAGGTCCCAGCCTTCCGGCGCGGGCTTCACCACGGGAGGAGAGAGCAGCCCCAGTTCCCGAATCGATTCCGCCAGCCGGTCCACCTCTTCTTCCCGGGTCTGGAAGCGAAGCAAGGGAACCGGGTCCCTCACTTCCTCCGGTCGTACCGTCATCAGTCTCATAACCGCCTCCCCCGACATTCTCGTGCGCCGGTCCGGTTAGTGTACCGTCCGAACGGAATCGGGACAAGCGCTCTCCTCGCTTGGCCGCCGGATCGAGGGATGGTATCCTCCGGACATGCGGGAGCGTCGCCTCCATCCGTCGCGGCTCCGGGAACTCTGCTCCCGGGGCGAGTTCATGCGGCCCACCGCGGGGTTCTGTCCGGGTTACGTCCAGGCCAACCTGGTGGTCGTCCCCGCCGAATCCGCCCGGGACTTCCGTGAATTCTGCCGACGCAACCCTGCGCCCTGCCCCCTGTTGGAGACGGTCGGGCCCGGATCCCACCGGTCCTCCGTCCTCGCTCCCGGGGCCGACCTCCTGACCGAGCTGCCCCAGTACCGGGTCTGGGAATACGGGGTCCTGACCTCGGAACCCGGGGATATCCGCGACCTCTACCGGGAAGACTGGGTGTTTTTTCTGTTGGGATGCAGTTTTACTTTCGAGGAGGATCTGGCCGCCGCCGGGGTCCCGCTCCGCCACCACCGGGAGGACCGCAACGTCAGCATGTACCGGACCTCCATTCCCCTCGATCAGGTCGGCCCCTTCGGAGGGACGATGGTGGTCAGCATGCGCCCGATCCCGTCGGCGATGGTGGAAAAAGTGCGACGCATAACCGGAGCCCACGGCCGCCACCACGGCGCCCCCGTTCACGTCGGGGCCCCGGAAGCGATCGGCATCGCCGATCTCGACCGCCCCGAATACGGAGACCGGGCCCGGATGCGGAAGGGAGACGTCCCCGTTTTCTGGGCCTGCGGGGTCACCCCCCAGGAGGCCCTGCGCGGTGCGGCCCTTCCCCTGGCCGTCACCCACGCACCGGGGCATATGTTCGTGGGCGACCTCCGGGCCGGGCGGCGGGCCCCGACCCCGGGGGACGCGTGAGGGCGGCGGAGAAACTCGCCGGGCTCGTGGGGGAGACCGCGGACGCACTGGTCGTGCTCAGGTCGGGGGCTCGGGCCGAGCGGCTGGGCGTGGCGGACCCTTACGCCCGCTGGTTCGTGACCGGAACCGGGGTGAAACTCTGCCGCATGGCTCGCAGAATCGATCCCGTCTACCGGGAATACAACCTGGCCCGCTATCTTCACACCACTTCGCGGCTGCGGGCCCTCGCCCCCGGGTTCGAGCAGGCGCTCTTTCTCGGCGCCGGCTTCGATTTCCGGGCCCTGACCCTGCCCGAACTGGCGGGGGGGCGCCTCCGGGTTTTCGAGGTCGACGCTCCCGAAAAACTCGACCTGAAACGCCGGGGGCTGGAGGCTCGCGGGATCTCCCTGCCCTCCGGGAACAGGTACGTGCCCGCGCGTCTGGAACGCCCCGGGCTGCGGGAGCGGCTGGCCCTCGCCGGGCTGGACCCTTCCCGGCCCGTCCTGGTCCTGGCCGAAGGGGTCCTCTTCTACATGCCGGCCCGCGTTACCGCGGCGCTGCTCGCGCCTTCCTTCCTGGGCCTGGCCCCGGGAAGCCGCTGGATCTTCGATTGCTGGACGAAAGACCGCGTCGAGGGGTTGAACGCCCGGCTCGCCGCCGCCGGGGCGGCGGCATTCTTCCGCGCCTTTCCCTGGAAAATAGCCGCGCAAACCCTTCCCGGACGTATCCGGCGCCTCGGGTATCGAACGGTGGAGATGGCCCCCCTGGAGGATATCGCCCGCCGGGCCGGGCTCGAAAAAACTTCCGACGACTTTTCCCGAAGCTGGTGGCTCGTCGAAGCGGCGGTCTGAACCCGCCGGCTCAGCCCACCCAGCGCTTGAGAATCGCGGCTTCAGTGGTCTCGATCACCTCGCTCATCATCCGCACCGCTTCCACCGGGTGTTTCCCGATCGCCGTCTCTCCCGAGAGCATGACATAGTCGGTCCCGTCGATGATGGCGTTGGCGACGTCGGTGACCTCGGCCCGGGTGGGGCGGGAATGTTCCCCCATCGACTCCAGCATCTGGGTGGCCGTAATCGCCGGTTTCTGCTTCCAGTTGCATTTCTTGATCAGGACCTTCTGGATGATGGGAACGTCCTGAATCGGCATCGACACCCCCATGTCCCCCCGGGCGATCATGATGCCGTCGGAGGCATCGATGATCGAGTCCGCGGCGGCGATTCCCTCGCGGTTCTCGATCTTGGCGATCACGGCGACGCCCGGCAGACGGTTCCCGATCAGGGACCGCACCGCCTCGACGTCCCCGGCCCCGCGGACGAAGGACTGGGCGATGAAGTCCACTCTATGGGCGACGCCGTATTCGACGTCCTCGGCGTCCTTGGGGGTGAAGGCCGGGAATTCCAGTTTCGCCCCGGGGAGGTTGACCCCCTTGAACTCCCGGATCGGGCCTTCGACCAGGACCCGGGCCTTGACCCGGTCGGGCTGGATCTCCTTGATCTCCAAAACGATATTCCCGTCGTCGATAAAGACGTGTTGCGCCCCCGCGAAATCCTCGAAGGACCCCTCGTAATCGAGGGGGAGATATTTCCCCTCGCCGGGTTTGAGGTCGCGGACGAGCCAGACGACGCCGCCCCGGGACGTTTCCAGCGGGCGCCGGCGGCGCAGGTGCCCGACCCGGATCCGTGGGCCTTCCAGGTCGAGCAGAACCCGCAGGCGCCGACGGGAAGACCGCCCGATCTTTCCCACCGCCGCCAGCATCCGGTCCCGATCCTCGAACCGGGTATGGGAACAATTGATCCGGACCACGTCCAGGCCGGCTTTCGTCATCTTGCGAATCACCGCTTCGCTCTCCGAAGCCGGTCCCAGGGTGGCGATTATTCCGGTCCTGGCCATATCGAACCTCCCTCGCTGGCGCCTTCGATTTCGGCCGATGGTAGCGCAGGCCCCGGCCTCGGGCAACGGCTTTCGGAAGACCCGGGCGCCCGCGCTTGCCCCGGCGGGGGGGCGGTGGTAGTATCTGGCCCGCAACCGCAACCGGGGATGGTGCCATGCCTAATTCGCGCGTCTTCACCGAGGCTTACAAGCCCTACTGCCTCGAGGTCTTTTACGGTCCCATGTGGTCCAAAAAAACCCTCAACGTTCTCATCCGGCTCGATATCCTCAAACGCAAACGCATTCCCTACCAGGTTTTCAAACCCCGGATCGACACGCGCTACTTCCCCGACGCCATCGTTTCCCGCTTCGATTCCTTCACCGACCGTCCGCACGACGATGTCAGCCGGTTCCTCCGCGAACCGGCCGAGGTTTTCGACGAACGCTCTCCCGAGGGGATCGTCGAGGCGCTGCGCCCCGGCACCAGGGTGGTCGTCATCAGCGAGGTTCAGCTTGCCCGCGACGATATCGCCGAAGTGGTCAGCTTCCTGCAGAAGCGGGGACTCTACCTGATCTGCGAGGGTTTGAACCTCGACTATACCGGCGAATACTTCAGCCACGGCATGTCCAACATCATCAACCGGGCCACCCACCCCCATTCCCTGCATGCCGTCTGCAACCATCCCGGATGCGCCGAAGCCGCTTATTTCACCCAGAAACTCCAGCCCGACGGCTCCCCCGCCCCCTATGTCCCCCAGCGCCGCGACCGGCTGGCCATCGGCGATTACTGCTACGAGCCCCGGTGCATACTTCACCACCGGGTGCCGGGACGGCCGGAGCTTCCGGACCGGGCCTGAACCGCTCCTCCGGACTCAGGGCCGGAGACGGTTCCGGGCCGCCGCGCGGACGAAGGCCCGGAAAAGAGGATGGCCCCGGAGGGGGCGCGACGTGAATTCCGGATGGAACTGGACCGCCACGAACCAGGGGTGGGCCGGGATCTCCACCACCTCGACCAGCCCGGTTTCGGGGTTGACGCCGGTGATCCGCAGGCCCTTCTCTTCCAGGCGCCGGCGGTATTCGGCGTTGAACTCGTACCGGTGGCGGTGGCGTTCGCGGATCGCGTTTTTCCCGTAGGCGGCGGCGGCGCGGCTCCCCGCCAGCAGTTCGCAGGAATATCCCCCCAGCCGCATCGTCCCCCCCAGTTTCCGGACCCTTTTCTGCTCTTCCATCATGGTGATGACCGGGTGGGGTGTGCCGGGATCGAACTCGGTGCTGTGGGCGCCGGAGAGGCCGGCGACGCCGCGGGCGTAGTCGATGACCGCCGCCTGCATTCCCAGGCAAATCCCCAGGAAGGGAAGGCCCCGGCGGCGGGCATACCCGACCACTCCGATCTTCCCTTCCACCCCCCGGTCGCCGAAGCCGCCCGGGACGAGAACTCCGTCCACCCCCTTGAGCAGCCGGGAAGCCGGCGCTTCCTCCACGTCCACCGCCCGGATTTCGAGGTCGAACCCTTCGATCCCGGCCGCGTGCTGAAGGGCCGCGCGGATGCTCTTGTACGCATCCTTGAGCTCGGTATATTTGCCGGCCACGGCGATGACTACCCGGGGACGGCCGGGGGCGCCGGCGGCCGCCACCATCTTCCTCCACGCCCCCAGGTTGGACCGGCCTTGAGGAAGGGCCAGCAGTTCCAGGATCAGCCGGTCGAGCCCTTCCCCCCGGAGCAGGAGGGGCACGGAATAAATGGAGGCTCCCACGTCTTTCTCCTGGATCACCGCCCGGCGTTCGACGTTGCAGAACAGTGCGATCTTGGCCTTCATCGATTCGGGCATATCGTATTCGGTGCGGCAGATAAGCACCTGGGGCCTGATGCCGATCTCCCGGAGTTTGGCCACGCTGTGCTGGGTAGGTTTGGTCTTCAGTTCTTCCGCGGCCCGGATATAGGGGACCAGGGTGAGGTGGACGTGACAGACCCGAGCCTCCCCTTCTTCCTGGCTCAACTGGCGGACCGCCTCCAGGAAAGGCAGGCTCTCGATGTCCCCCACCGTCCCTCCGACTTCGACGATCACCACTTCGCATCCGGGGGAAACGGCGCGAATGCGGTCCTTGATCTCGTCGGTGACGTGGGGCACGACCTGAACCGTCTTGCCCAGGTAGCCTCCATCCCGTTCCCTGGAGAGAACGGCGGCGTAGATCTGTCCGGCGGTGACGTTGTTTTCCCTGCGGGTCATCTGATCCAGAAAACGTTCGTAGTGCCCCAGGTCCAGATCGGTTTCGGCGCCGTCGTCGGTGACGAAGACCTCCCCGTGCTGGTAAGGGCTCATGGTCCCGGGGTCGACGTTGAGGTAGGGGTCGAACTTGAGCATGTTCACCCGCAGGCCCCGGCTTTTGAGCAGGCAGCCGATCGAGGCCGCGGTGATGCCCTTGCCCAGGGAAGAAACCACCCCGCCGGTGATGATGATGTACCTGGTCTGCGCGATCTTCGCCATCGACCGTCCTCCTCCCTCCGTTCCCGAACCTCCGGCACCGGATTGTCTCCGCCGCGAAGTTCGATTATGGTAGAATTATAAATTAACGAATTGACGCCGAACACCACGGATTTCGGGGAAACCGTTTTCCCCGGCGCCGAACGAAAGGTTGATTCGAACATGCCGATTTCCGCTTTTCCGCTCGTGCTCCTGGCCGCGGCCGCGATCGCCGCGACCCCGGAGGAGACTCCCGCGCGGCCCCCTTCCCCGGCGTTCCGAGGCGAAACCGCGGCGGCGATCGCGGATCCTCTTCCCGCCGGCCCCCACATCCTCTTCATCAACTCCTACCACCCCGGCTACGTATGGAGCGACGACATCCTGGCCGCCTTCCGCGAGGAAATCGCCGCCTACGCTCCGCCCCCGGAAATTTTCGTGGAGTACCTCGACACCAAGCATTTTTACGGCAAGAACTATTTCTCCCTGGTCCGGAGCATCCTGGCGGCCAAGTATCCTCGCGACCTGTTCGACCTGGTCGTCGTCTCCGACGACCGCGCCTTCGAGTTCATGCTCGAACGGGGAGACTCCCTCTTCCCCCGGGTTCCCGTGGTCTTCTGCGGCGTCAACAACTTCGACCCCGCGCTCCTCGCCGGACGGGACAACTACACCGGGGTGCTGGAGGACATCCGGATCGAACCGGCCCTGGAGATGATCGAGACCATCCACCCCGACGTCCGGCGGGTCTACCTGGTGGGGGGCTCGACCGGGGTGGCCCAGAACACTCTCAAGTTCTTCGCCCGAAGCTTCGGAGAAGATTCCCGTTTCCGCTCCCTGCAGGTCGAGATCCTCTCCGGAGCGGAACTGACCACGGCCGGGATGCTGGAGAAACTGCAACAGGCCGAACCCGGGTCGGTCGTTCTTTTCATGGCCTGGTTCCGCGATCGCAACGGGGTTTTCGTCGACGAGAAGAAGCTGGCGGCCGAAATCGTCGCCACCTGTCCCGTCCCGGTCTACAGCATGGTCAACCTCTACCAGGGGATGGTGGGGGGAAGATTCCTCACCGCCCGGGAGCAGGGCCGGACCGCCGCCGTGCTGGCGCGCCGGATCCTGGAGGGGACACCCCCTTCGGCGATACCGGTATCGGGCGCCCGGGAACCCGTCTACGTCTTCGACGACCGCCAGTTGGGCAGATGGGGGATCCTCCCCGAGACCCTCCCCCGTCCCCATACCCTCCTCAACCGTCCTCCCGGGCTGTACCGGACGTACCGGCGGTTTCTCCTGGGGGGGGCGGCTTTTATCCTGGTGGAATCCGGCCTGATCGTCGGCCTGGTTCTGCTCGTGGTCAGGATGCGAAGGACCCGCAAGCTCCTGCGGGAGAGCGAGGAGAAATACCGCCTGGTCGTGGACAACCTCCGTTCGGGGGTGGTGGTCATTCAGAAGGGGTTGATCGTCTTCGCCAACAGTTACATCCGCGAGATTCTCGGCGGCGGCCGGGATGACTTGGTGGGGAAAACCGCCGATACCGTCATCCGGGCGCACTCCAGTCTTTTGCAGGCGGCCGAGGAACTGCCCGACCTCAGCCGCCCTTTCCCTGCCGAGCCTCTGCTCGAACTCGTCGACGGGGAGGGCGAGCTCCGGCGCTTCGAGATCCGCTTCGCCCGGATTCCCTGGCAGGGACGGCCGGCGGTTCTGGCGGTCATGTTCGACATCACCGACAAATCGAGAATGGAAGAGCAGCTCCGCCAGACCATGAAGATGGAGGCGGTCGGGCGGCTGGCCGGCGGCATCGCCCACGATTTCAACAACATCCTCCATGTCATTCTCGGTTTCGCCCAGGTCCTGACGCATTCCTTCCCTCCCGGATCCCGGGAGCGGGGCAATTTGGAAAACATCGTCGTCGCCGGGAACAGGGGGGCCGATCTGACCCGGCAGCTTCTGGCTTTCAGCCGCCGCGAAACCCCGGCGGCGGAGTCGATCAACCCGGTCGAAGCCGTGGGCAAATCGGTGGAGCTGATCGAGCGCATCATCGGCGAAAACATCCGGATCGAGCGCCGGGACCGGGGGGGCACCGCTGCGATCCGGATCGAGCCGGTGCAGCTCGATCAGATCCTGATGAACCTCTGCCTCAATTCCCGGGACGCCATGCCCGGGGGCGGAACCATCTCGATCTCCGTCGACGATTACCACCCCCCGCGGGAGTTCTACGTCGTTCATCCCGAGCTGACGGCCGCCCGCTACGTCCGGATCACCGTCGCCGACGAAGGCGGAGGAATCGCTCCGGAACGCCTCGAACACGTCCTCGAACCGTTCTACACCACCAAGGAAGCCGGGAAAGGCACCGGGCTCGGTCTCTCCACCGTCTACGCCATCGTCCGCCGACACGGCGGAGCCCTCGACATCAGCAGTTCTCCCGGAGTGGGGACCACGATCAGCGTCTTTCTCCCCGCCGAAGACGACGGACCCCGGTCCGATGCCGATCCCGACCAGGGCGCCGAATCGGGAGCGCCGGGGAAGCTGAAGACCATTCTTTTGGCCGAGGACGACGACATGGCCCGGGCCCTGGCCGCGGGTTCCCTGCGCCGGAAAGGGTTCGACCTCATCGAAGCCGAGGACGGCGAGCGGGCTTTGGAACTTCTGCGCCGGCACTTGGACACGGTCGATTTCCTGGTCCTGGACGTCGTCATGCCCGGAAAAAACGGCCGGGAAGTGTACGAGGAGGCGCAACGGCTCCGGCCCGGGATCCCCGTTCTCTTCTGCACCGGCTACAGCCGAAACTGCCTGGGAGACGACCTGCTCGACGCGCTTCCCCCCGGTTCCCTCCTGCAGAAACCCTATACCGAAGAAGAACTGCTTCGGGCCATCGCCCGGTTCGCCTCCCTTCCCGCCCCGGCGCCGGCTTCTTCTCCCGCCGACGGCGGGGCGCGGGCGGCCGGGGGGGCTTGAGAACGTCATGTCCGGCCCCACCGTGCTCTCGATCGACTGGGAAAACCTCCCCCCCCGGGAGCGGACGGTGCTTTGTTTCCTCGTCGTCGGGGGCGACCTTCTCCTCATCCGGAAAAAAACCGGGTTGGGGCGGGGGATGTTCAACGTCCCCGGGGGCCGGATCGAACCCGGGGAAGACCCCCTCGACGCCGCCGTCCGGGAAACCCGGGAAGAAACCGGGCTCACCCCCCGCGGCCTCGTTCCCGCCGGAAACCTGCTTTTTTATTTCGCCGAGGGTTTTCTCCATACCTGCCGGGTCTTCTCCGCCGGAGCGTTCGAGGGCACGGCGGTGCGGACCCGGGAAGCCGACCCGCTCTGGGTGCCGGTGGAGGCCATCCCCTATCGACGAATGTGGGAGGGAGACCGGCACTGGATCCCGCTGGTGCTGGCCGGGAAGCCGTTTTCCGGGAAACTCGTCTTCGACGGCGAGCGTCTTCTCGACGCCGAAGTGATTCCTGATCCGGAGACCCGGTAGCCGCCGGGCGGCGGCGTCAACCGTCCCCGGGAACGACGACCACGCACTCCCGTTCGGCGTCGATTTCGAGATCGCCGAAGACCAGGGGCGAGCGTTCCTTCATCAGCCGGAGAATCTCCACGAAAACCCGGCGGATCTCCCATTGGGCCCGGCGTTCCCCCCGCAACCGGATCATGTGGCGGAGCTGGCGGAAATTGGCGGAAAAGACGATCTCGCTGGTGACGGCGTTGGGGAGGACGAACCGCGCGTCCTCGCCGGGTATTCCCATCCGCCGGAACGCGGCGTAGGCCTCGCGGACCGATTCGACGGTCCGGCGGAAAAGCTCCAGCGCTTCCGGCCGGGCGCCGATGCTGTCGGGAACGACGACCTCGAAATCCTGTTCGTCCACGTAGCGCTGCGATTGCTGGGAAAACGAGCAGAGGCGGTGGCGGACCAGTTGATGGGTGAAAGCCCGGGTGCAACCCCGCACCCGAAAGGTAACCGAGGCGTGTTCGAGCACCGAGTGGTGGCCCAGGCGGACCAGGTTCCGGATCAAGCGCCGGTCCGAGTCCTCCCCGGCGCGGCCGAAGGACAGGTAACAGGTGCGGGCGGCGTCGGCGATGACCCGGTCCGGATCGGGAGTGGCGGCGAGGATGCTGATCTCCATCCCCTACTCCACCGCGTAGTTGCCCGCGTGCCGGTCGGACAGTTCGCCTTTCTTGGACCGGTTCCAGTTGTCGATCCGGCTGAAGTAACCCACCACCCGGCTCAACCCGTAGACGTTTTCGGAACCGCAGCCCGCGCATTCGCGCCGGAGTCCGCGTTCGGTCCGCTCGCAGTCCTGGCAGATGGTGAACTCCGGGGAAATGGTGAGTTGGGCCGCCTTGGTCTTTTCCCAGGTCCGCCGGACCAGCTTGAGAATGGCTTCCGGAGAAGGCTTCTTTTCCCCGACGAACGCGTGGATGATGGCCCCGGACTCGATCATGGTATGGAAGCGGCTCTGGCGCTCGATCCGGTCGATCAGGCCGACGGGGGCGGCGGCGGCGAAATGCACCGAGTTGGTGTAGTAATATTGATCCAGTTCCCGGTTCCCCTTCACCACCGCCTCCGATTCCGGATACTCCCGGAGATCGACCTTGGCGAAACGCCGGGAAGCCGATTCCGCCGGGCTTTCCTCCAGGGTGATCTTGAGTCCGCTCCGTTCGGACAGGCTTCGGGCCTTGAGAAACATGTGGGAGACGATCCGCAGCCCCAGCTTGTAGACGTCGTCGGTTTCGTGCAGTTCCTTCCCGGTCAGAAACGCCACGGCCTCGTTCAAACCGATCAAGCCGATGATATACGTCGCGGCTTCGAGATCGACGTAGGGCCTTCCGTCGGCCGCCGGTTTCCCGATCTCCCACAAGGGCAGCCCGGGGCGGGACATGATCTCGGCGATGAACTTCTTCTTCTGCAGGTGCGCCGCCAGGCAGAGGTCCATGCTCTCCTCGACGTCGGAGATAAAGAGGTCCCAGACCCTGCCGGGATCGCCCCCCGCGCCCCGGACCGCCCGGTAAGCCGCCTGGGGCAGGTTGACGGTGACGTTCTGGAACCCGCAGAACCGCAAGGATTCGGGGTGTTCGATCATGTAGGCGTCGGTCACTTTCGTCCGCAGCCGGCAGCAGGCGGAAAGAGTGATCTCGTCGCGGTCGAAGATAAAGTAGGGGGTGCCGTTCTCGGAAGCGATCTCGCAGGCGTACCGGAAAAGCCGGTATTGCTCGGGGTCGCTGAAGGTTTCGGCGTTGATGTGAAAATCCATTTTGGGAAAGGCGAAGATGTGCCCGTAGGCGTCGCCGTCCCGCCAGACGTCCATCATCGCCCGGGCGAAAGCCATGGCTTCGGGCTGGTAGTCTCCGTAGGTCTTGCCGGTGTAACGCCCCCCCGGCCCGACGGCCGGGACCGACTTGAGGTGGCGCGGTATCCCGGTATGGATGTTGGCGTCGAGGAAAAGCGCCTGCCCCCCCCGGGAGAAAGCGGATTGGGAGAGGGAAAAAATCAGTTGTTGGGCCTCTTGCCGGATCTCTTCGGGAGCCAGCCCCACCAGGAAGGGGGCGTAAAAAATATTGATGAACCCGATCCCCAGCGCTCCGGCGTAGTACGCCTGCATCGCCGCCAAAAAGGTATTGAGCTGGCCGGTCAGGCTCCGGGCGTGGCGGGCCGGGGCGGAGACGATGTCGAGGTTCTGCAGGCGCAGGCCGTATTTTTTCAGGTACTCCAGGGAGTGGGAGCTGCAATAGACCCGGACCGGGTAGCCGAGGTCGTGGAGGTGGAGCCGGCCGGAGAAGTGGGCCTGGGCGACCTCGGGCGAAAAGACGTGGCGCAGGGCGTACTGCTTCAGGGTGATCTCGGCGATGGCCAGGTTGACGGCCTCGGGGTTGTGGGAGGCGATGTTGCTGTTTTCCTGGCTCTTGGCGAAGATCAGCTTTTCCAGGTCGCCGACCGGGACCCCCATGTCCGCCTGGCCCGAGATCCGGGCCCCGTAGCCGGCCTTGAGCAGCTCGTTGTCGACCAGTTCCCGAATGAAACCGGTGGTGACCTGGTGGAGGCTGGATTTAAGCAGCCGTTTCTCCACGGTATGGGCGATTTTTCGAGCCGGCTTTTCTTCCAGCCCCGCTTGTTCCCGCAAAGCTTCCACGATCTTGCCCCGGTCCCACTGAAAGAGTTCCGAGTCGGACTCCGCCACCACCATCAGGGAAAGATCGGTGGAATCGGCCGAACCGCGCCCGGACTTGACCACCCGGATCACTTTTTCGGCTTCGTTCTTGCGGCGGCGCAGGTCGGCGTAGGCTCGGGCGACCAGGTCTTCCCCGGAAGCGTCGGCCACCAGTTCGACCGCCTGGGCGATGGTGTCGGTGAGGAGGGTCTCCCCGGGCAGGAAGTGCTCCCGCAGGTAACCGTCGACCCGGTCGGCCAGGAGCCGGGCCTGCTTCCGGTCCAACCGGCCGGTGAGGCGGCCGGCCTGGTAGATGCTTTCGGTCACCTTGCTCTTGCGGAAGGGCAGGATTCTTCCGTCGCGTTTGCGAACCAGGGGAATGTAGCTCATTCTCGGCCTCCCGAAAGCTTCTCGCCCCGGACCCGGCATTCGGCGACCAGGTCGGAGGCGATGGCGCGCATTTTCGACAATTGTTCGTCGGGGAAAGGGGAAACCCGGTCGAAGCGTCCGTCCAGACACCCCCCGGGCCGGAACTGCTGAATGATGTAGCGCGCCGACGCGCCCAGCCACTCCGCGATCGCGCGGATATCCTCTCCATCCGCCAATCCGGGTACCGCGGTGGTCCGGAACTCGACCTCGACCCCGGCCTCGCGCAGCATCTCCGCCGAGGCCCGAACGGCTCCGAAATCGACCTCGCGGCCGCAGGCTTCCCGGTAACGCTCCGCCGTCGGAGCGGACTTGACGTCCATGGCCACCGCGTCCACCAGCCCGGCGTCGAGCAGGCGTTCCAGGATTCGGGGCCGGGAACCGTTGGTGTCGAGCTTGACCCGGTGGCCGGCCCGTTTCAGGCCGCCGAGCCAGCGGTCGAGCCCGCCCTGGAGAGTCGGTTCCCCCCCGGTCACGACCACGCCGTCGATCCAACCCCGGATTGCCCGCAAACGTCCGCCGATTTCCTCCGCGTCCGTCGCCGCCTCCGGCCCGGCCGCGGGCACCAAGCCGGGGTTGTGGCAATAGGGGCAGGAAAAGTTGCAGCCCTGGGTAAAGACCACCGAGCTGACCTTTCCCTCCCAATCGCAGAGGGAAGTCTCCAGGAATCCGGCCAGGCGCACGCTTATCCCTCCGCCGCCCCCAGCGCTTTTTCCAGGTCGACCGCGGGCGGGGCCTGCGCTTCCCAGCGGACCGACTCCTCGCCTTCCCGCAGCACGATGACCGTGGGGACTTCCAGGGCGTTCCGGAGAGACCCTTCCACCAGCCCGTCGACGGTATCCAAATCGTGCTCGACCACGGCCACCCGTTCCCGGTTTTCAAGGACCGTTTTCACCGCCGCCTTGGCTTCCTCGCAGACGGGACAAGCGCTTTTGGAAAAAATCAAAACCGTTACGCCCGGACCCGTCTCGTTCCGGACGGTTTTTTGCCCGGCTTCCCGGGCGGCGGCGAGGACGGCCGGATCGATCCGGCAGGCCCCGTCGCGACATACCGATCCCGACGAATTCATACAATACAACCCTCCCTTTAGCGGGCATTTAATGCCGTTTCGCGGCCGGCTGGCGCCGGCCTTCCCCGGGGGGCGATGTTCCCCGAGAAACCGTTCCGCGGACCGGAAACCGGGGAGTTCCCGGCCCATGGATCGACGCAGCCGCCGGCTCGGGCTTGCCTGAAAATTGCCGGTTTTTTGCGTCTTGGGTTATGTTTACAAATCGAAAGGGAAAAGTCAAAACTTTTTATAATTTTTCGGCAAATTTTGGGCAAAAAAAGAAAAATGATTAGATACAAAAGGCACAAACGGGCACAAGAGGAGATAGTTTTAGCCACAAAAGGCACAAGAGGCACAAGAGGATTGTAGAGGCTTGAAAACGGACTGAAGATGCCCAGCCGCGGACAGTGGAAGTAACATTCCTTTGGTTATAAGGGATTCTATAACCCTATATGCAGGTCAATGCGAGGACCCGAAGGGGACGAAGCAATCTCTTTACAGGGAGCTTAATGATGGCTTCGTCGCTCCATCTCCCGCCTTCCTGAACCCTGAACCCTGTTCCCCCTCCCCTTCATGAACTTCATGGGAGGGAAAGCATAGGGCATAGGGCATGGAGCATAGAGGGGGAAGATTCAGAATACAGAATACAGAATACAGAATACAGAATACAGAATTCAGTATTCAGGAGCCCCCCACCTTACCCCCTGGAGATTTCTGCACCTGATTACTCTGATTAACTCTGATTGAGAGAGAATTTTAATGGGGCCCCTGAACCCTAAAGAGTGTGGTTTTCCCTATGCTCTCTGCTCTATGCTCTCTGCTTCTCTCCCCTGAACCCTGAACCCTCTTCCCGTACGGGATCAAGCATCCAGGCCGAGAAGGGCCCGGAACTCCCGCTCGTCCAGGACCGGGACCCCCAGTTCGGCCGCCGTGCGCGCCTTGGAGCCCGGGTTGGCGCCAACCACCACGTAGTCGGTCTTGGCGCTCACCGACGAAGCCGCCTTACCTCCCCGCGCGACCACGGCGGCGGCGGCTTCCTCACGGGTCAGGCCGTCCAGGGTCCCGGTGAGGACGAAGGTTTTCCCCGATACCCCTTCCACTTTCCGGGCCGGCTCCTTTTCTTCCTCCTCCAGCCTCACCCCGGCGGCGCCCAACCGCTCGATCTGCTCCCGGTTGCGCCGGATTTCGAAGAACTCCCGGATGGAGGCGGCCATGATCGGCCCGATGTCGGGGATCTCCTCCAGCTCCTCCACTCCGGCTTTCATGATCGCGGGCAGGGAGCCGAAGCGCGCGGCCAGGGCGCGGGCGCCGGCCACTCCCACGTGCCTGATCCCCAGGCCGAAGATCAGGCGGAAGAGCGGACGGCGGCGGGAGTCGTCGAGGGCCGCGACCAGGTTGGCGGCGGATTTCTCCCCCATCCGCTCCAGGGGAGCCAACACCTCCCGGTCGAGCCCGTACAGGTCGGCGACCGAGGAGACCAGCCCCCGCGAAACCAACTGGTCGATCGACTTCGGCCCCAGCCCCTCGATGTCCATGGCCCGGCGGGAAGCGAAATGGGCGATCCTTTCCCGGACCTGGGCCGGGCAGGAGATGTTCCCGCAGCGGTAGGCGACTTCCCCCTCGGCCCGCTTGACCGGGCCGCCGCAGGACGGGCAACGGTCGGGCATCGAGAATTTTTTTTCGGAGCCGGTCCTCAGTTCCTTCAGGGGCCTCACCACCTGGGGGATGATCTCTCCGGCTTTCTCCACCACCACCGTGTCCCCGATCCTGATGTCCTTGCGGTCGATCTCGTCCTGGTTGTGGAGGCTGGCCCGCTTGACCACGGTCCCCGCCAGGGCGACCGGGACCAGTTCCGCCACCGGGGTCAACCGCCCCAGACGTCCGACCTGGACGGTGACGGCTTCCAGGCGGGTCGTCGCCTGCTGCGCGGGAAACTTGTAGGCGATCTGCCAGCGGGGAGCCTTCGAGGTCGCCCCCAGTTCCTCCTGGAGCCGCAGGGAATCGACCTTCACCACCAGGCCGTCCACCTGGTAGGGGAGCGGCTCCCGCCGGCCTTCCCATTCCCGGCAGACCCCGATGACCTCCTCGATCCCCGAGCAGAGGACGGAGTGGGGCTCCACCTCGAACCCCAGCGCTTTCAGTTTCTTCAGCAGCTCCCAGTGGCTGTCGATCCCCAGTTCGGCCTGGTTGGGGGAACTGTAGATCCAGCAGCGCAGGCGGCGGCGCGCGGTGACCCGGGGATCGAGCTGCTTCAGGGAACCGGCGGCCAGGTTGCGGGGGTTGGCGTAGACCGGCTCCCCCGCTTCTTCCCGGACGGCGTTGATCGCGGCGAAGTCCTCTCGGGCGATGTAGACCTCCCCCCTTACCTCGAACTCCCCGGGCACGGCGCCTTCCAGGCGCAGGGGGACGGAACGGATGGTGCGGATGTTGGCGGTGACGTCGTCCCCTGTGGTGCCGTCTCCCCGGGTGGCCCCGGTCCGGAGGATCCCGTCCCGGTAGATCAAGGCGATCGAGACCCCGTCGATCTTCAACTCCACCGTGTAGGAAAACCCGGTCTCCGGGACCAGGCGCCGGTTACGTCGCTCGAACTCCCGCAGGTCCGCTTCCGAGTAGGTGTTGTCCATGGAGAGCATGGGGACTCGGTGGCGGAAGGGGGCGAAGGCCTCCGCCGGCTCCCCTCCCACCCGGAGCGTGGGGGAGTCCGCCGAGGCCAGCTCGGGGAAGCGCCGCTCCAGCTCCAGCAGCTCGTGGTAGAGGAGATCGAATTCGTAGTCGGTGATCTCGGGCCGGTTTTCCGCGTAGTAGAGGCGCTCGTGGCGCCGAATCTCGTCCCGGAGCGCCCGGATCCGTTTCTCGGCGGCGGCGCGGTTCAAGCCCTACCTCCCCTCCCCCAGCCGTTCCGCCAGCCAGGAAGGAAGCCCGGCATCGAGGATGGCGGCGCGGGCGGCGGAGACCGGATAGGTCAACCGCACGATTTCGCCGGAGCCGGTCGCGGGGTCGTAGACCGCGAAGGAGGCCCGGGGATCGCCGTCGCGCGGCTGTCCGACGCTCCCGGGGTTGATCAGCAGCCTGTCTCCGGGCTCAAGCCGGAACCGGGGACCCGGCTCCGGACGCAGCGAACCTCCCCGCTCGCGGTAGACGACCGGGAGGTGGGTATGGCCGAAAAAACCCACCGGGGCCCGCATCCGCTCGAAGGCGTCCCAGACGTCGCCGAGCCCGGTAATGTACTTCCAGGGCCGAGCCGGGTCGAGGTTGGCGTGGAAAAGGAGAGCGCCCTCCCACTCGGCGGTCATGGGCAGGGAGCCCAGGCGCTCGCGCTCGGAGGCCGACAGCCTCCGGCGCGTGGCGAGCATGGCTTCCCGGGCGGCTTCGTTGAAGTAGGGGAGATCGTCATCGTCGGCCGCGGCCTGATCGTGGTTGCCCCGAACCGCGATCTCGGCCCGGGCCGAAACCGCGGCCAGGCATTCGCGGGGGTGGGCGCCGTAGCCGACGACGTCCCCCAGGCAGACCAGTCGCCGGAGGCCCCGGCGGCCGATCCATTCCAGGACCGTTTCCAGGGCCTGTTTGTTGGCGTGGATGTCCGAAAGTACAGCTATCATGGCCTCCGCTCCCGGGCTGCCTTCAGATTGTATCGGGAAGCGGCCGGGAAAGAAAAGCCAAGAAAAGCCCCGGCCGGCGCCGGGGCGGGAAAAGTCGGGGCGCCGGGATTTGAACCCGGGACCTCACGGTCCCGAACCGTGCGCGCTAGCCGGACTGCGCCACGCCCCGAATGGTTCCGCGTAAGCCGGCGGCTGGCCGGCGGCCTACGCGCGGACGGTAAACGTTAGTCGATTCCCGCCCGATTGTCAAATTCAAGTATGGCCGGTATTCCCCTTCTCCGCGGCTCCCTCTCGGGCCCGGGACTTCATCACCCGCTTGTGTATCCAGATGTAGCCCGCGAAGAAGATCAGGCAGGCGGGGACGATCCAGATCATGTTCTCGGAAACCGCCGCTTTGCCCTGGTGGACGATGTCGGCGTAGCTCATTTCCGCGGTCCCGGCTCCCAGGTGGTAGCCGATGGCCATGAGCACGGCGATCCAGATTCCGGCCCCCAGGGCGGTGAAAAGGCTGAAGCGTCCGAAGTTCATCCGCGACAGGCCCGCCGGCAGGGAGATCAGCTGCCGGATGGCGGGGATAAGACGGGAGACGAAGGTGGCCACCTCCCCGTATTCCCGGAAGATGGCCTCCGATCGGTCCAGCTTTTCCGGGGGGAGGAAAAAGTATCTGCCGTAGCGGTGCAGCACCGGTCGGCCGAGCTTGAGGGCCAGAAAATAATTGAAGTAAGCTCCCGCCATCGAACCCAGGAGCCCGAGGGCGAACGCCGCCGCCAGCGCCACGCCGACCTCCCCCGGGAAGAACTCCCCCCGGGCGGCCCAGAAGCCGGCCGGGATCATGATGATCTCGCTGGGGAACGGAATCAGGGAAGATTCGATCGCCATGAAGACGAAAACCAGCAACGGGCCCTTCCAGGTGATCATCAGGGCGGCGAGTGTCTCCAGGAACGGTATCAGGTGTTCTGTCATCCGGGGCACCTCCTGCGTCTGCGGATGCTGTCGGCAACCCGGTAGGGTATGACAAGGATACGCCGGCGTCCACGGAAAAGACGCGCGATCAACGGTTCCGGGACCGCCAGAGGAGCCGGATGAAACGGAGGGTATCGCGGCCGGGATGAATCTTGCTCGTCTCCCCCGAATAGATGGTGGGGATGGGGGTGGAAGCTATCCGGAAACCCCGGCGCGCGGCCTGGATCAGCATTTCCGACTCGGTGTCGTAGTTGCTGGTGGTCAGTTCCAGTTCCCGGAGCAGGTCCGCGGAGAGAAGCCGGTACCCGCACTGGGTGTCGGGGACCCGCTGCCCTATCAGCGAAGAGAGGATCGCGGACATGAAGCGGTTGGTGAGGAAGCGGATCCGGGGCATCCCCTCCGCGTTTTCCATCCGGTTCCCGACCACCATCCCCGCCCCTTCCCCCCGCCAGGTCCGGACGAAACCCGGCAACGCTTCCGGCGGGTGCTGGCCGTCGCCGTCGATGACGACGAGGGCGGGCCAATTCCGTCGGCGCGCCTCGGCGAAGGCCTCGCGCAGGGAGGCGCCTTTCCCCCGGTTCCGGGAATGGCGGACGACTTCGGCCCCGGCGGCCTCGGCCAGTTCGGCGGTCCCGTCGGTGGAACCGTCGTCCACCACCAGGACCCAGCGGGCGTGGCGGAGAGAGCGGGCCACCACGTCGGCCACGGCGCGGGCCTCGTTGTAGGCGGGGATG
This sequence comes from bacterium, assembly GCA_035380285.1. Classification (NCBI taxonomy): domain Bacteria; species bacterium. Next base: position 45,987 of record DAOSXE010000014.1, read on the forward strand.
ACGACCCCGATCGCTTCCGGCCCCCCGGAGTCCGCCGGGATCCCCTCAGCTTTTATATTCATCGGGCCAGATCCGGTAGTAGACGTACCACTGGTCGAGGTGATCCCCGATCACTTCTTCCAGGCGGCGAACCATGGCTTCCCTGATCGACCGCTCCACTTCCGCTTCGGGCCGGGAGCGGTCGACTTCGATCGGGGGGGTGAAGGTGAGACGGTAGCGGTGGGTTCCCTCCCGGACCATGTATCCGATGAGGACGCCGGCCCCCGTCCGGGCGGCGAGGGCCGAAGGCCCCCGGGGGATCTGAGCGGGAGCGCCGAAGAAGCCCATGACCACCCCCCGCTCGGTGACGTCCCGATCCCCGAGGATGACCAGGACCTCGTTGTTGCGCAGGGCGCGCAGGCTGGCCCGGGCCGCCGACCCCACCGGGATCACCTTCATGCCGCCCAGGGCCCGCTGCTGGGTAAAAAGCCGGTTGAGTTTGGTGTTGCCATGGGAGAGCGCGACCGCGTTGATCGGAAAACCCAGACCCGCGAATACCACTCCCGCCAGTTCCCAGTTGCCCAGGTGGGCCGTCACCCCCACCAACCCCTTCCCCTCCCGCAGACCCAGGGCGATATTCTCCTCTCCCTCCACTTCCACCAGGTTTTCCATCTCCTTCTCTTCCAGGGCGGAGAAGCGGAAAAAGTCGATGAGGTAGTAGGCGAAATTCCTGAAATTCTTGCGGACGATCCGGCGGATACGCCGCCGGGCGGCGGAGGAACGGATATCTTCCGCCCGATATTCGAGAACGTGCTTCAGGTTGGCCTTAAAATTCTTCCGGTTCCGGGAAGCGAACAGGTAGTAGATCTCGGCCACGACCGCTCCCACGGCGTACGCCGCCCGGGGGGGGAGCTTCTGTACCAGGGCCTTGATCAGTCGAAACCGTAGATACATCGCTTATCCCGTCAATATCAGGTCGGCGGCGTCCTGGGCGGCCCGCGGCCGGCGCAGCCGCCCCGCCGCTTCCCGCATTTTCCGCGCCGTATCGGCATCGCCGAGGATGGACGCGACCATCTCCGCGGCCTGGCGTTTTCCCGCGGCCTTCAGGGCCGCGCCTTCGGCCTGGAGAAAGAGGGCGTTGCCCGTCTCCTGTCCCGGAATGGGATCGACCAGCACCATCGGCACCTGTTTGATCAGGGCCTCGGTCACGGTCAGCCCCCCCGGCTTGGAAACGATCACGTCCGCTATCTCCATCAACTCGTCAATTGAATCAATAAATCCGAAAACATGCAAGGGACGGGCGGTCCGCAGCCGTTTCAAACGGGCCAGCAGCCGGTAATTCCTGCCCGTCACCGCCACCGTCTGGAACTCGGCGGCGGCGGCCTCCAGTTCCCCGACCAGTTTCAGGAGGTTACCCTGCCCTTCTCCCCCCCCCATGACCAGGACGATCGGGCCCGGCCCGAAACCGTACTTGTTTCGGATCGCTTCCGGGTCCGATTTCGATCCGAAGCGCAAAGAAGCGGGGATTCCGGTGATTTTCAGCCGTTCCGGAGGCGCCCCCAGGGCGGCCAGGCGGACCTGCGCTTCCCGGCTGGGGAGAAGAAACAGGTCGATCCCTTCGTCCACCCAGTAACCGTGCACCAGGTAATCGGTGGGGACGGCCACCAGTCTCATCCGCGAGCCCGAGACTTGCTTCCAGGCCGCCGCCAGGCCGGCGGGCAGGGCCTGGGTGCACACCGTCGCCGCCGGCGAGAGGTCGGCCATGAGATCGTCGAGACGGTGGCATTGCCGGCGGTAGAACCGCTTCAGGGGCGCGGCCACGCGGCCCCGGACCGTCCCCTGGTCGTACACCCCCGGCCAAACGGTCAGAAGCAGCCGGTACGCCGCCGCCAGCGCCCGCACCGGGCGGGGGTCCCAGAGTTCGAGGATGTCGAATTCGACCACCCGCAGACCGGGGTCGGCCCGGCGCAGGGCGCTGCCCAGCGCCCGGGCCGCCCGGGCATGGCCCTGGCCGACGGAGATATACAACAGCAGAACCGTCTTTGCCTGCCCGCTTTTCTTCACCGCCTCCGATTATAGCTCCGCGCCCCTTAAGCGGCAATCACCCGCCCGGGAACTCCGTCTCCCTTATTCGGGAAGCGGATGGAGCACCGGCAGGTCGGTGGCCTGCCCGTACCAGGCGGTCAGTCCGTTGCGGACCAGCCACTTCCCCTGGGCGGAGCGGAAGACGGCCACGTCGGCGGTCCCGTCCCCGTCGTAGTCGGCCGAGACCGGGGTGTCGTCGACGGCTCCGAACCAGGCGGTGAGCCCGTCGCGGACCAGCCACTTCCCCTGGGCGGAGCGGAAGACGGCCACGTCGGCGGTCCCG
>DAOSXE010000014.1:48433-81461 GCA_035380285.1 bacterium
TCCCCGTCGTAGTCGGCGGGAACCGCGGAGTCGTCGGCGTTCCCGAACCAGGCCGTGAGCCCGCCGCGGACCAGCCACTTCCCCTGCTGCGCGCGGTAGACGGCGACGTCCGTGGTCCCGTCCCCGTCGTAGTCGGCGGGAACGGGCAGATCGGACGGATCGCCGAAGAAGGCCCGGGTGGTCGACCGGACCAGCCAGGCCCCGGTCGAGGGACGGTACAGGGCGATATCGCTGGTCCCGTCTCCGTCGAAGTCGGCAGCCGGCGGATAGCGCGGAGGCGTGACGTCGGCGCCGCGCAGGAATACGCTCCCCGCCGCGCCGCAGACCGCCAGGCTTCCGCTCCCCGATGCGGAAACTCCGTAGAGGGCGGAGTCGCCGGTAGTGGTTACGTCCGACCAGGCGCTTCCGTCCCAATGGTAGATGACGGAGGTGCAGCCCAGCACCGGGTTCCCCCCCGCCGCCCAGACGTCGGTCTGGGACCCGCCCCAGAGACCGTAGAAGATCCCCCGCTGGCTGTAGGTCTGGAGTTCCCAGGAAACCCCGTCATAATAACCGATCAGACCGACGAAGATGTCCTCCGCGGGCATTCCCGCCGCCCAGATGCTGTCGGATCCGTCCCCCCAGAGGGAACGGTAGGCCCCGTACGTGGTCGTCTCGACCCAGTCCGCCCCCTGGTAATGCCAGAACACCCCGTAGTCGGCGGCGGTGTTCTTGCCGGTCGCCCAGAGATTGTCCGGGGCCGTTCCCCAGATGTCGTACAGTGCGATCGGCGATGAGTAGGCGCTGGTCATGTAATTCCAGAACGAGCCGTCGTAATAAGCCACGGTCCCGTTGGGGCAGACGGCATAGACGTCGTCCGGACCCAAGCCCCAGATCCCGTTGACGGGCCGATCGTTCCATATCACCGGGGAATGCCAGGAACCGGAGTCGTAGTGCCAGATGATTCCCGAGGTCGCGGCGCCGCCCGTGTACTCCCCGGCGGCCCAGAAATCTTCCGGGGATGTGCCCCAGACGCTCAGCAGCTTGGAATCGGAGAGGACCGTCATCACCGTCCAGGAATCACCGTCGCCGGCGAGAACGGTCCCGGCTTCTCCGACCGCGCGGTAAACGCCTTCGCCGCCCCAGACATCGCGGAGCGTATCCCCCGTCACCGGATTGTAGGGGACCCACCAGGGGATAGCGCGCTCGGTATCGTAGCCGACGACGATCCCGTTCCCCCCCACCGCCCAGCGCGGGCCGTCCGTGGTCGAGTACATGGCGTTGAGGTTTTCCCGGGTGCCGGCATAGGCCCACGACCAGTGCCCCCCCTCGAGATAGAGCCAGACGCCTCCGCTCCCCACCCCCTGAAGGACGTTCAGGTCGGTCCAGATCCCGGTGACCGCCCCCTCGGCCGGGCTGGTCAAGCTCATCCAGTTCGGCGGCATCCCGATGAGGAATCTTCCGCCGTCGCCGCCGGCGACGACGGCTTCGCTCTGAGGTGCGAAGGAACAGCGCATCACCGGACAGTTGCGGATGAAGGTAGAAATCTGCCAATCGACCCCGTCGTAATGGGTGATCGCCGCCCAGGGTTCGTAAACCGGGGGGTCGAGGCTGACCGGGAACCAGTCCATGGGGCCGAAGGCGTTGAGGTTGTCGGGGAGGGTCCCGGATATGGAGCGCACGGCGCTCTCGGGCAGCGGGGGCACATCCATGGTCTGCATCTGCCAGGAGCCCCCGTCGAAGTGCCCGAAAAGATAGGAATCCCCTCCCACCCAGATGTCGCCGTCGTTCGCGCCCCAGATTGCGTAGAGGTCCAGTTCGGTACCGCTGCTGACCTCGGTCCAGCCCGAACCCTGAAAGCGGGCTATCCGGCCGTTTCTGCCCACGGCCCAGGCCGAATCGGTGGAAGCTCCCCAGACCGCCCGGAAATCGGCGTCGGGCGCGGTTCCCTCCCGGATCCAATCCGTCCCGTCATAGCGCAGGATCGTGCCGCCGTCGCCCACCGCCCAGCCGGAAGCGGTCGAGGGGCACCACACTCCGTAGAGGTCGGCGCCGGGAGGGGGAAGCACCCTCCGCCACGCCGGTTCGGCGTGCAGGACACCCGCGGAGAAAGCCGCCGCGGCGGCCCAGATCAAACAGCGCTGCTTCATGAAACCCTCCCGGTTACATATATCTATTTGACGGCGGGGCCGGAAATTTATTCATTATTTTCCCCGGGCCCGGGACGCTTCAGGCTGGGGGACGGGCCCCGGGGTATCCTCGGTAAAACCGTACGATCTTTTCGCAGGCGGGCCCGAGAATATCCTCGGGCGCGAGAAAGACCAGCCGGAAATGGTTGGTCCCGGGAGCCTGGCCGAAACCGGAGCCGGGCACCACGACCACGCCCGTCTTCCGGATGAGGCCGGTGACGAACTCCCGGTCCGACCCTTCTATCTCGATCCGGGGAAAGGCGTAAAACGCCCCTTCCGGCCGGACGCAGCTGATCCCCGGGCAGGCGTTGAGTATGTCCATGGCCAGGTCGCGGCGGGCCACGAGCTTGGCCCTGACCTCATGCAGGTGCTCCTGCCCTTCCCCGAGAGCGGCCGGGATCGCCCACTGCTCGGGATGGTTGGCGCAAAGGCGCGCCCGAACCAGTTTCTGCACGGCCTCGATGTACTCCTCCATCAGGTCTCCGGGCCCGGTGAAGGCCCCCCACCCCAGGCGCCATCCCGGGGCCAGGTAATTCTTGGAGAGCCCGTTGATGGTGATGACCGGGGCCCGCGGGTTGAGAGCGGCCGGGGAGACGAAGGGTCGGTCGTTGAGAAGCAGGCGGTCGTAGATCTCGTCGGAGAAGAGGACGATCCCGAACTCCTCGGCCAGGTCGGCCAGGCCCTGGACGATCTCTTTCCCGTAATATCCCCCGGTGGGGTTGTTGGGGTTGATGAGGATGATCGCCCGGGTTTTGGCGTCGATCAACCCCCGGATCTCCTCGATGTCCGGCTGCCACTCTTTCTCCTCGTCGAGGTAGTAGGGGCGGCTCTCGGCCTTGAGCTTGGCCAGGATGGCGCTGTAGGTCGGGTACCCCGGGCAGGGGACCAGGACGTTTTCCCCTTCCTCGACCAGGGAGGTGAGGCTGATGTCGATCACCTCGGTAGCCCCGGTCCCGATGAAGGTGTAGAGGGGAGCCGGGATCCGCTTATCCGCCAGGTCGCGCTCGATCGCCTCCAGGGCCTCGGGTATCCCCGAGGACGGTGCGTAGCTGTTGAAGTTGCCGCGGGCGGCCCGGAACGCCGCTTCCACGATGTGGTCGGGGGTCCGGTAGTCGAACTTGTTGGGGTCGCCGATGTTGAGATAGGTCATCTCCATGCCGGAGGCGGCGGCCTGGTCGGCGATGACGATCACGTCCCGAACGGCGTAGGAGACGTTCCGGGTCCGGCTGGCCGGTTTAATTTTCTTTTTCATGGTTTTCATCCCTGCGTGGTTGAAGGGACTATAGAGAGGGGGCCGGCGGATTTCAACAGCTTAAACCGGCGGAAAGAGGGTTCATGGTTCGGGATTCGGGGCTCGGGGTTCAGGGTTCAGGAAGAGAAGCATGGGGCATAGGGCCCGGCACTCTGCTTCCCCGCCCCCTTCATGCACTTCATGTCCTTCATGGTTCTTTCCCAATCCTTCCCTCATCAGAGTTAATCAGGTGCAGAATTCCCAGGGTTCGTGCTCTCTGCCCTCTGCTTCTTTCCATGTCAACATGGCGAGAGGACTACTCGCCGCCGCTCAGCTCCCGGATCGCTCTCCCCAGTCTCTGCATGCCCCGGTCGATGGTGGCTTCGTCCACGCAGGAGAAGTTCAGCCGCATCGTGTTCGTCCCGGTCTTAGCGACGTAGAAGGGGTCGCCGGGGACGAAGACGACCTTGTCCTTGACCGCCACCTCGAACAGCTCCAGGGCCGACATCCGCCCCGGCAACTCGGCCCAGAGGAACATCCCGCCTTCCGGATGAGTGTGCCCGACCTCGGGCGGAAGGTGTTTTTTGATGCTCTCCTTCATCGCCCGGCACTGGCGGCCGTAGACCTCCCGGATGGTCCGGATGTGCTCGTCGAGGTCGTTGTCCCGGAGGTACCGATAGACGATCCCCTGGATCAAGTGGGTGGTGTGCAGGTCCGTGGCCTGTTTGGCCGTGATCAGCTTGTGCATGAGGTCCGGCGGAGCCGCGATCCAGCCCAGCCGGAAGCCGGGAGCGACGATCTTGGAGAAGGACCCCAACAGCACCGTGTTCCCGGGCAGAAGCTTTCGGAATGAAGGCTTGGGCTCGCCCTCGTACCGCAGGTCGCCGTAGGGGTCGTCCTCCACCAGGAAGGTCCGGGTCCCCGCCAGCACCTCCGCCAGGGCGCGGCGGTTCTCCTCGCTGTAGGAGATCCCCGAGGGGTTTTGGAAGTTGGGCACGGCGTAGAGCAGCTTCGGCCGACGGTGGGCCAGGGCGGCGCGCAGCCCCTCCGGGTCCATCCCCTCCTCCGAGACCGGGACGGGGAGGAACTCGGGCCGGTAGAGGGAGAAGGCCTGAATGGTGCCCAGGTACCCCGGTTCCTCGATGACCACGGCGTCGCCCTCGTTGAGGAGGGTCTTCCCCAGAAGGTCCAACCCCTGCTGGGAGCCGCTGGTGATGAGAATGCTCTCGACCGGGATATCCAGGCCCATCTTTTCCCGGTAGCGGTCCGAGATGTACTCGCGCAGGCGGGGATCTCCCTCGGAGTTGCCGTACTGGAGAACGTCCCTTCCCTGCTCGTCGAAGACCCGGGCGGCCGCCGCCTTGAGCGCCTCCACCGGGAAGAGGGCGCGGTTGGGCAGGCCGCCGGCGAACGAGATCACCTCCGGGTCCAGGGCCACCTTGAGGATTTCGCGGATGAACGACCGCGGCACGTCCCGGATCCGATCGGCAAAAACGTTTTCTTCTTGAGGTTGTTTCACAGATGTCTCGTTATTCATTCTGGGAGCCGAGAAGTTTTCTGCACCTGTGAAAAGCATAGGGAATAGAGCATGGAGCATAGTGTAGAACCACTCCACCTCGGCCTCTCCCTGCTCCCTCCTTCAGCCTTCCCCCTACATGGCTGACATGTAAAAAGCATAGAGCATGGAGCATAGAGAAAATCAAACCTGAATCCTCTTTCTCTACTATCTGTGAAACCTGCCTGCGGCAGGCAGATCTGTGGAAGAAATTCTCCAGGGGGTTAGGGCGGGGGCTACTGAATACTGAATTCTGTATTCTGAATTCTTTCCCTTTCAGAGTTAATCAGAGTAATCAGGTGCAGAATTCTCCAGGGTTCGGGGTTCAGGAGGGGCGGTGGTTACGTCCCTTTCCCCTGGTCCCTTTCCGCCTTTTTCTTCCGGACGCGGGCCTTGAGGGGAAGACGGGGGGCGTCGCCCCAGAGCCGCTCCAGGTCGAAGCGGCGCCGCTCCTCCTCCATGAAGATGTGAAACAGGACCCCGCCCAGGTCCATCACGATCCAGGGGGTGCCCCCGGCCCCGTCCCGGCGCAGCCTCCGGCGGCGGGCTCCCCCCAGCCGTTCCTCGACCGCGTCGGCCACCGCCTTGAGCTGCCGTTCGTTCTGCACGCCGGAGATCACGAAGATGTCGGTGATCGAGGAGAGCCCGCGCATGTCCAGAATCACGATCTCGGAGGCTTTCTTCTCCTCGGCGGCGGCGGCCGCTTCCCGGGCCCGCCCCAGGGCTTCCTTCATCCATGGTTCCATTTTCTTGGCCATACCGTTCCGTTTACTCCTTGCTCGCGGGCTCCCGGTAGAGACCCCGCTTTTCGATGTAGGCCGCCACCGCGGGGGGGACCAGGCCCTCCAGCGGTTCCCCCCGGGAAGCGGCGGCGCGGACCTCGGTCGAGGAGACCGGCGCCGACAGCTCGATCAGCCGCCCCCGGCCCGCAGCCAGGATCCGCCGGGCCCATTCCCGGTCGTCGGCCCCTCCCGGCTCCGGGGCGAAGCCGGGCCGGGTCACCACGGCGAACCGGCACCAGCGTACCAGGTCCTCGATCCGCCGCCACCGGGAAATCCCGTCCAGGTTGTCGGCGCCTATGATAAGAAACAGTTCCGTCTCCTCGCCCAGCATTTTTTTCAGCGCCGCCACCGTGTCCACGCTGTAGGAGACCCCGCCCCGGGCCAGTTCCAGGTCGAGGGCCTCCCACCCGGGAACGCCCGCCGCGGCCAGGCGCAGCATGGCCAGTCGGTCCTCCCCGGAAGCCAGGCCGGAAGGCCGCTTGTGGGGGGGGAAGGAGGCGGGGATGAAAAACAACCGATCCAGGTCCAGGAGCGCGGACGCCGCCCGGGCCACGGCCAGGTGCCCTTCGTGCACGGGGTTGAAGGTTCCCCCCAGCACCCCGGCGCGGGGTCGCCGGGAACCGCCCGCACCTTCGCTCTTACCCGCGCAGCTGCCCCTCACCCCGGGCGACCCATTTGTAGGTGGTCAGTTCTTCCAATCCCATCGGCCCCCGGGCGTGGAGTTTGTCGGTGCTGATCCCGATCTCGGCGCCCAGCCCGAACTCGCCGCCGTCGGAAAACCGGGTCGAGCAGTTGAGAAATACCGAGGAGGAGTCGACCCGGGAGAGAAAGCGCTCGCCTTCTTCCGGATCGCGGGTGACGATGGCGTCGGTGTGCCCGGAACCGTAGCGGGCGATGTGATCCACGGCCTCGTCGACCCCGTCCACCACCTTGACCGCCAGGATCAGGTCCAGGTACTCCCGGGGCCAGTCCTCCTCGGAGGCGGGGACGATTCCGGGAACGATCGCGCGCGTGCGTTCGCACCCCCGCAGTTCCACCCCCTTCTCTCCCAGGCGTTCGGCGAGGCGGGGCATAAATTCCCGCGCGCAGGCGGCGTCCACCAGCACGGTCTCGACCGCGTTGCAGACCCCGGGCCGCTGGGTCTTGGCGTTGTCCACGATCTCCAGCGCCATCTCCTGATCGGCGGAGGCGGCGACGTAGACGTGGCAGACCCCCTTGTAGTGCTTGATCACGGGGATGGTCGACTCCTCCACCACCGCCCGGATCAGCCCTTCCCCTCCCCGGGGGATGATCAGGTCGATCTCCGCGTCCATCTTCAAAAGCCGGTTCACCACTTCCCGGTCGGCGACGGCGACCACCTGGACGACGGCGGGATCGATGCCGGCCTCGTCCAGGGCCTCCCCCAGTATCTCCCCCAGGACCCGGTTGGTCCGGATCGCTTCCTTGCCCCCGCGCAGGATGACGGCGTTGCCGGACTTGAGACAGAGGCCGGCGGCGTCCACGGTGACGTTGGGCCGGGACTCGTAGATGATGCCGATGACCCCGATGGGAACGCGGACCCGGGTTATCTTCAGGCCGTTGGGACGGACGCGTTCGTCGATGGTTTTTCCCACCGGATCGGGGAGCGCCGCCACCTGGCGCAGGCCGTCGGCCATGGCCGCCAGCCGCCGGGGGGTGATCTCCAGCCGGTCCAGCATCGCGGCGCTCAGCCCCGCTTCACGGCCGGCTTCCAGGTCGAGAACGTTGGCCGCGGCGATGCGCTCGGCGCTTTTTTCCAGGCGGCGCGCCATCGCTTCCAGAACTTCGTTCTTGGTCTCCGTGTCCAGGACCGCCGCCCGGCGCGACGCCCGGCGAGCCGCCTGGGCCAGTTCGCGGGCATAGGTTTCGCAATCCACGTGCTCCTCCTCGTCGGTTGTTCGCGGGCCGGCGCCTTCTCCCGGCCGCTGTGGGGTAAGCCTACACTCTCCCCGGGCGATTTTCACCGTTTATCCCCGCCGCCCGGGCGGCATCGGAAACTCGGAAAAACGGCCGCGGCCCGCGGCCGGACCGGCTTAGAGGACCAGAAGGTTGTCCCGGTGGACGACCTCGTCGTAGGCGTAGCCCCCCAGGACCTCGCCGATCTGCGAGGTCTGCTTCCCCTTGATCAGGCCGACGTCTTCCGCGCTGTAGTTGACCAGCCCCCGGGCGAACTCGAGGCCGTCCTCGGTGCGCAGGCCGACCATGTCTCCGGGCCCGAAAACGCCTTCCACCGCCGTGATCCCCGAAGCCAGCAGGCTTTTCCCCCGCTCGGCCAGGGCGCGGCGCGCGCCGTCGTCCACGGTCAGCCAGCCCCGGCGGACCCGGGCGAAGGCGATCCAGCATTTCCGGCGCCGAACCTGGGAGAAGGGGGAGAGAAAGAGGGTGCCCACGTCCTCTCCCTCGACGATGTCGGAAAGCACCCGGGGGCGGCGGCCGTTGGCGATCACCGCCAGGCCGCCGGCCCGGGCTACCATCCGGGCCGCTTCCAGCTTGCTCCGCATCCCTCCCCGGGAATGTTCCTTGGCGCTGCCGCCGGCCATTTCCATGATCGCGGGAGTGACCTTCTTCACCACGGGGACCCGGGCCCATTCCTTCCGGGGCCCTTCCCGGGGTTCGAGCAGGCCGTCGACGTCGGTGAGGACGATCAGGAGGTCGGCCCGGACCAGGTTGGCCAGCTGCGCGGCCAGGTAGTCGTTGTCGTAAAACTTGAGCGACTCCACGGTCACGGTGTCGTTCTCGTTGACGATGGGGACCACCCCCTGCTGGAGCAGGGTTTCGACGGTGTAGCGGGCGTTGAGGTGGCGCTGGCGGTGGTCGATGTCCTCCCGGGTGAGCAGAATCTGACCGACCGAGAAGCCCCGCTCCCGGAAGAGGCTCCGGTAGAGGTGCATGAGCGCGGTCTGGCCCACCGCGGCCGCGGCCTGAAGCATGGGGATATCCGAGGGCCGTTGCCGCAGCCCCAGTTCCAGGACCCCGGCCCCGACCGCTCCGGAGGTGACCAGGATCAGCTCGAGCCCCTTCCTCCTCAAGGCCACCGCCTGTTCCACGATCTTTTCGATCAGGGCGGTGTCGAGGCAGGTCTGGTCCCCGGTGAGCAGATAGGTCCCCAGCTTGACCACGATCCGGCGGACCCCGGCCAGCTGCCGTCGGGCTTGTTTCGTTTCCATCACGGTTTCCCCGCCTGGTTCCCGCTTTCCGGGGCGGCGGCTTCGACCGCCGCGAACAGGGCCGGTTTCAGCCGGTCCAGCCCCGTTCCTTCCCGGGCCGAGACCGGGTAGATCTTCGAGTCCGGCACCCCGGCTTCCGCCCGGAACCGTTCCAGGTTGGCCGCGGCCCCGGGCAGATCCATCTTGTTGGCGGCGACCAGAAATTCCCGTTGTTCCAACAGGGGATTATACAGCTTCAATTCCTCGCGCAAATGCCGGAAATCGTCCAGGGGGTCCCGGCCCTCGGCTCCGGCCATGTCCAGGACGAAAAGCAGCAGCCGGGTCCGTTCGATGTGGCGGAGGAAGTCGTGGCCGAGTCCGACGTCGGCGTGGGCGCCTTCGATCAGCCCGGGGATATCGGCCAGGGTCAGGGTGCGCAGGTCGTCGTCTTCGGCCACTCCCAGGACCGGGGTCAGCGTGGTGAACGGGTAGGACGCGATCCGGGGCCGGGCGTGGGAGAGCCGGGAGATCAGGGTGGACTTGCCGGCGTTGGGGTACCCGACCAGGCCCGCGTCCGCGATCAGCCGCAGTTCCAGCCAGAATATCCCCTCCTCTCCCTCTCCCCCCTCTTCCGCGAACCGGGGCGCCTGGCGGGTCGAAGTGGCGAACCGGGCGTTGCCCCGTCCGCCCCGGCCTCCGCGGGCCAGGAGGTGGCGCTGGCCGTCCTCGACCAGGTCGGCGATCGTTTCCCGCGAGGAGTCGTCGCGGACCATGGTCCCGCGGGGTACCTTGATGACCAGGTCGGCGCCACCGCGGCCGTGCTGGTTCTTGCCCCGGCCGTGGCCGCCGCGCTCCGCCCTCAGATTGGGACGGAAGTAGAGATCGATCAGGGTCGGAACCTGGGAACTGGCTTCCAGAACCACGTCGCCGCCGCGGCCGCCGTCGCCGCCGTTGGGACCTCCCCGGGGAACATACTTCTCCCGGCGGAAGCTGATGCAGCCGTTGCCCCCGTCGCCGGCCTTAACCGTGATCCGGGCCCTGTCGATGAAGGTTTTCTTCAAACCGGATCAGCTGGAGACCCCGGGACGAACCGAAACCAGCTTTTTCCCGGCCCGGGTCTCGAAGGCCACCGTGCCGTCGACCAGGGCGAAAAGGGTGTCGTCCTTGCCTCGGCCCACGTTGGCCCCGGGGGCGATCCTGGTTCCCCGCTGGCGGATGATGATGGTCCCGCCCCGGATGAACTGCCCGTCGCCGCGCTTGACTCCCAACCGCTTGGAGTGGCTTTCCCTGCCGTTGCGGGAACTCCCCATTCCTTTTTTATGAGCCACGGCCTTCCTCCTTCGTCGGTTCTATTCCCCGGCTTCGGCCGGGGCCGCGGCCGGTTCGGCCGCCGGGCTGCTTTCCCCCGGCGCGGCGATCCCGGTCACCTGAACCCGGTGTATGTCCTGCCGATGCCCTCTCTTGCGGCGGTATCCCTTGCGGCGCTTGAACTTGAAGACCACCAGCTTGGGACCGCGCGCTTCCTCGGAGATGGTCCCTCCCACCGAAAAACCTTCAAGGTAGGGGCGGCCCACCTGGATCTCCTCCCCGTCCCAGAAAAGCAGGACGCGGTCGAAAACCACCTCGTCGCCGGCGGCGGCGCCGAGCCGGGGGGCGTTAATGGTCTCGCCCTCCCGGATCAGGAACTGCCTTCCGGCTACTTCGACAACGGCGCATTTCATCTGAATTCTCCTTCGTGGATTCGGACGGGGGAATATAGACGGTGAGGGAGGCGGTGTCAAGGCGCTTTTTCCGGGGCCCGGTCAGACTTTTTCCTGTCCGTTCCGGGTCAGGGCCCAAACGATGTACTCCCCGAACTGAAGGTCGTGGTTGTCGGCGATGGTGACCCGGATCCGGTTGGCCCGGGCCAGCTGGCGGAGATTCTCCCACCCTTCTTCCAGGATGTAGCGGGCGAGGTGGGGGTGCGCTTCGATCCGGAATTGGCGCACTCTCGGCTGCTTGCTGAAAGCTGACATGAGCAGCCGCTCCAGTTCCAGCCCCCGGCTGGGGAGCGATTTGACCAGGCCCTGCCCCTGGCAGCAGGGGCATATCTCGTAGAGCTTATGCAGGAAGCTCTCCTGTTCCCGCTGCCTGGTCATCTCCACCAACCCCAGGTCGGAGAAGGGATAGACCCGGGTCCGGGCCTTGTCCTTTTTCAACTCCTTGAGCAGAGCGTTCATGACTTTGCGTTGGTGGCCCTTGGAGTCCATGTCGATGAAGTCGATGACGATGATGCCCCCGACGTTGCGCAGGCGCAGCTGTTTGGCCACCTCCTCCGCCGCTTCCAGGTTGGTCTGCAGGATGGTCTCCCCCTGGTCTCCGGTCCCGCGGTTTTTCCCGGTGTTGACGTCGATGGAGACCAGGGCCTCGGTCTGCTGGAAGACCAGGTGGCCGCCGCATTTGAGGTTGATGACGGGCAGAAACAGCTTCTCCACTTCCTCGGAAAGGCCGTATTTCTGAAAGAGCGGCATCTTCTCTTTGTGAAAGGCGATCCGTTCGCGGGCGGCGGGAAAGACCATGCCCACGAAGTCGGAGATCTTTTTGAACTCCGAACGAGAATCGACCACGATCCGGTCGATGTCGGTGAGCAGGTAGTCGCGGATGCTCTTCATGACCAGGTCCATCTCCTCGTGGACCAGGGCCGGGGCGGCGACTTTCCGTTCCCGGTCGCGGATCTCCTTCCAGGCGTTGAGCAGGTAGCGCATGTCCCGTTTGAGGGCCCGCTTGTTCGCGGCCAAACCCGCGGTGCGGACGATGACCCCCATGTCGGGAGGGAACCCGATCTCACGCATGAGCTTGCGCAGGCGGACCCGTTCTCCCCGATCGACGATGCGGCGGGACACCCCGATCCGCTTCTCGTGGGGCATCAGCACCAGGAACCGTCCGGGAAGGCTGATCTGGGTGCTGAGGCGCGCGCCCTTGGCTCCGATCGGTTCCTTCACCACCTGCACCAGCAGGTCCTGGCCCTTGCGCAGCAGTTTTTCGATGGTGGAGGAATTTTCGGCGCGGGCCACCTCCCCCTTCCGCGGCTGGTTCCCGTCCTCGTCGTCGTCCTCGAAGGCGCTGCGCAGGGTCGAGGACTCGACGGTCTCGGAGGTGGAGAGAAAACCGTTCTTCTCCAGGCCGATGTCGACGAAAGCCGCGCCCAGGCTGGGGAGAATGCTGCAGACCTTCCCCTTGTAGATGTTGCCGAGCGGGCTCTGCTGCTCCCCCGGCTCCAGGAAAAACTGCTCCAGCCGGCCTTCGGCCAGCACCGCCACCCGGGTTTCCCGCGGATGGCATTCAATCAATATCTGTTTCTTCATAACCTTCTTCCTTCGCCGGCGCCGCGACCGCGGCCGCCGGCTTCCTCCTGAATCCGGTTCGGACGATACGGACGCCCGCCAGTTCCCCGGGGGGAATACCGGTCAGGAGCGAGAGGACTTCCACCGGGCGTGGCCCTCCCGCGAAAAGTATTTCCATTTCCATGCGAATATCGTCATTCCCGCCGGCGAGTTCCACCCGGGCCACTCCCCGTCGGGCATCGATCGTTTTGTCTCCATCGGGTTTCTTCCTGACGTACGGCGCCCGCTCGGCGCCCAGGAAACGTTCCACCGCTCCCGGCTCCGGTGCGGCCGGGCCTTCCGGGAAGAGCAGGTAGATGCCTCCCTCCAGCTCCTTCCCCAGCTTCGGGCACCCCTCGGCGAGGAGACGCCCCGAAACCGCCCTCAAACCCTGGGGAAGATACAGGTTTATCGCCTCGACCGCAACCGCGGGATCGACGGGCGACTCCAGGCGCAGGTCCATCTCCTCGGCCCGGCCTTCCATGCCCAGGCTCAGGGGCGGGCAGAACTCCACCCGGGGGTGGGGATTGAAGCCGCCGGAAAAACACACCGGGACCCGGCTCCGGGAGAAGGCCCGGAAAAAGATCCTCAGCGTGTCCCGGTGGGAAGTGAAACGGATCAGCCCTTCCCGGGAATAGATCAGGCGCAGTCTCACCGGGAAGCCTCCTCTGCCCGGCGGTACTCCCTGAGGAGGACCTCGCCGGGGACGCCTCCCCCGATGTGGGCCCAGGGGAGGGGCCGGTCCGGGTCGCGGGGAGAGAAGAGGAAACGCTCGGGCTCGAGCCCGGAAGCCTCCGCCGCCTCTTCCCAGGCCGCCGGGTCGAAATGTTCCCGCCAATCGGCGAAAAGACACCGGCGCCGGTAGGCTTCCTCCAAAAGGCGCCCCGCGTCCCGGCCGCCGACCGCGAGCAGCCCCTCGACGAAGCTCATGCGGGGGTCCCGGAATTTCAGTTTGACCCGGCGCGAGGAGATCCGCGAGCGCAGGAGCGCCTGTTTGCGCGCCAGCTCCGCCGGGGAATTCATGGGCGCCCACTGAAACGGCGTCTGGGCCTTGGGCACGAAGTTGGAGACGGTGACGTTGAGGTCCCCCCCCCACCGGGAAAGGCGGTCGACGACTGCGGCCACGGCCTCGACGTCCTCGTCCCTTTCTCCGGGAAGTCCGATCATGAAGTAGAGCTTGAGCAGGCGCCACCCCTGCTCTTTGGCCTGCCGCACCACCCCGTCCAGGACTTCCGGGGCCAGGTCCTTGTTGATCGCCTTCCGCATCCGGACCGACCCGGCTTCGGGGGCGAGCGTGATTCCGCTTCTGCGCACGCGCCTGAGCTGGCGGAAGATGGTCTCGGAAATCGAGGCCGCGTTCAGGGAGGGGAGGGAGATCCCCACGCCCCGCTCGGCCAGAAGCGGCGAGAGCAGTTCGAGAAGCCCGTCGATGCGGCGGTAATCGCCGCTGGAGAGGGAGAGGAGCGAAACTTCGTCGCACCCGGTGGCCTCGGTCTGTTCCAACGCCTCGGCCGCCGCGGCTTCGGGGGCCTTCTCCCGGACCGGGCGCCCGGCCCAACCCGCCTGGCAGAAGCGGCAGCCGCGGGCGCAGCCCCGCATGATCTCCACCACGGCCCGGTTGTGGACCACGTCCACCAGGGGGACGGGCGGGCGCGCGACCCGCGATTTTCCCAGATCCTTCAAGACCCGTTTGGGCACGAAAGCGGGAACCCCGGGCCGCAGGGGGCGAAGCCCGGCGAAGTTCCCTTCCCCGTCCCTGGTTTCCCGGTAGAGGGAGGGAACGTACACGCCCGGCACCGCGGCGGCCAGTTCGGCCAGGAAACCCTCCTTGTCCGCGCCCGGACGACTCCGGCGCACCCGGTAGAATTCGAGGATCTCCGCCAGCGGCTCCTCTCCGTCTCCGATCACGAAGAGATCGAAGAACCGGGAGAGCGGTTCGGGGTTATAGGCCCCCACCCCGCCCCCGACCAGGAGCGGGGCCCCGGGCCACACCCGGGAAGCGGCGGCCGGGGCCAGCCCCGCGGCTTCGAGCATGGCCGGGATATTGGTGTAGGTCAGTTCAGCCTGCAGGGAAAATCCCCAGAGATCGAAATCGGCGGCGGGGGTCAGGGACTCGAGCGAATAGAGCGGAACTCCCTCCCGGGCGGCGGCGGCGGCCATGTCCTCCCGGAAGGCGAAGGCCCGCTCGGCGCCGGCGAACCCCGTCGAGCGCACCGTCTCGGCCAGGATCCTGAGCCCGTGGTTGCTCATCCCCACCTCGTACAGGTCGGGATAGCTGAGCAGAACCCGTACCTCGGGGCGAGGACCGGGGAGGGCGGCGTTGATCTCCCCTCCGATATAGCGCCCGGGCCGGTCCACGAAGGGGAGGACCCGTTTTTCCAGGACCCGGGCGATGACGGCGGGGTCGCGCAGAAATCCGGCGGCGCCCGCGACCGCCGCCCCCGCCTCGCCGTCCCGTTTCCTTGTCGATGTCATCGCCGGAGACCTCAGTAATAGTAGCGGTGGATATAGACGCTCTGGCAGATGCCGAGCATGGCCATGGTCGCCGCCGTCACCGAACCGCCGTAGCTCAACAGCGGCAGGGGAAGGCCGGTGGCGGGCAGGAGGCCCATGGTCATGCCCACGTTGACGATGACGTGGGTCGAGAAAAGGACCATGAACCCCGAGACCAGGACGGTGCCCATGAAGTCGCGGGAAACCGTGGCGATCCGGTAGAGCCTGAACACCGCCAGGGCGTAAAGCATGAGCACCGCCGCGCCCCCGACGAAGCCCCACTCCTCCGCCAGAACCGCGAAAATGAAGTCGGTCTGGCGCTCGGGCAGGAAGTTGAGCATGTTCTGGGTTCCGGACAACCACCCCTTCCCCGTCAGCCGCCCCGAACCGATGGCGATCTTCGATTGGATCACGGTGTACCCCGACCCGTAGGGGTCGAGACCGGGATCGAGAAAGACCCGGACCCGTTCTTTCTGGTATTCCTTGAGCGTCATCCATCCCGCCGGCGCGGCGGCGGCGGCCAGTATCGCCGCCCCCGCCAGGAAAGCTATCCTCACCCGGGCCACCAGCGCCATCCCCGCCACCAAGGGGACCAGGACCAGGGCCGTGCCCAGGTCGGGCTGCTTGAGGATAAGCAGCGCCGGGACCGCCGCCAGCACCAGGGGGGCGAAGAAATACCCGAGCCGGGCGGAGTAGACGTACTTGCTCGAGAAGTGCCAGGCCAGGATCAGGACCAGGGCCGGCTTGGCGAATTCGGAGGGCTGGAGGGTAAAGGGGCCCAACTGGATCCAGCGTCGCGCCCCGAACCGGCTCTCCCCCGCCGCCAGGATGAACACGAGAAGGAGGATCGAAACCAGGTAGACGGCGGGAGCCGCCGCCACCAGGCGCCGGTAGTCGATCCCGGAGAAAACCAGGTAGAGGCCCAGGCCGATCGCCAGCCAGATGACCTGGCGCTGCATGTAGTCGACGCCGCTGGAATGGGTCAACCGGAACGAGGCGCTGTAGATGAACCCGGTTCCGATCGCGAGCAGGGCCGCCACCGCCGCGGTCAGCCACCAGTCCATGCTCTTGAAATACCGGGCCGCCCTCACGGGGCCCCCTCACGGTTTTCCGGCGCCGGCAGGCGGAAGAACCTCCGGATGAACTGTCCGGCGAGGGGGGCGGCCTGGTGCCCGCCCGAGCCCGCCCTCTCCAGAAGCAGAACCAGCACCACCCGCGGAGCTTCGAAGGGGGCGAAACAGATGAACCAGGCGGTATCCTCGTAATCGGGGGGCCTTCCCACCTGGGCCGTCCCCGTCTTCCCGGCCACGGCGATGTCGGGTTGGGCGGCGGCACGACCGCTGCCCCCGGGGTCGTTGACGACCCGGTACATCCCCCGGGCCACCCGTTCCCAGGCCTGGGGGGGGATGAGGGTTTCCATCGCCGTCTCCGGGGGGTAGACGGCGACGATTTCTCCCCGGGGGGACGTGACCTCGGTCACCAGCCGGGGACGGTAGACGGTGCCCCGGTTGGCGATGGCGCTGCAGAAAACGGCCATCTGAACGGGGGTGACCAGCAGGAAGCCCTGGCCGATGGAGAAGTTGGCGGTGTCGCCCGGGTACCAGGGCTCTCCGAAGACCTGCCGTTTCCAGGTCTTTCCCGGCAGCAGCCCCGACTTCTCCCCCATGAGCACGATCCCGCTGCGGCGTCCCATTCCCAGCATCATGGCCATCCGGCGGAGGCGGTCGGCCCCCATCTCCAGCCCCAAACGGTAGAAGTAAACGTTGCAGGACCCCTTGATGGCCTCCTCCAGGTTGACTTCGCCGTGCCCGCCGGGTTTCCAGCAACGGAACGTCCCCTCGCCGATCTGGATGAAGCCGTTGCATTCGACCCGTTTTTCCGGGTCGATCCCGCCCCAGGTCAGGCCGGCCAGCGCCACCACCAGCTTGAAGGGAGAGCCGGGGGGGTATTCCCCGGAGATGACCCGGTTGACCAGGGGCGCGCGGGGATCGGCGAAGATTTCGGACAGATAAGCGGCGTCGACCGGTCTGACCAACCGGTTGGGGTCGAAGCCGGGCTTGCTGACCAGGGCCAGGATATCGCCGTTGCGGGGGTCCATCGCCACCGCCGCCCCGGTATAGTCCCGCATCAGGTCTTCCAGTATCTCCTGCGCCCGGGCGTCGACGGTGAGGTGAAGATCGTTCCCCGGGACCGGGGCAACCCGCTCCAGGGCCCGGTCCCGGTACCCTCGAGCGTCCACCTGGAGGCGCAGGCGCCCGGGAACGCCCTTGAGCTCGCGGTCGAAGGCTTCCTCGATCCCGGCCTTCCCGATATCGTCCTGGGGATGGTAGCCCTCGTCCTGGAGCCGTTCCAGTTCCTGCGGGCTGATCTGCCCGGTGTACCCGGTCAGGTGCCCGGTCTCTTCCCCCAGCGGATAGTTGCGCAGGGGGTTCGCCTGGACCACGACTCCCTCCAGCAGCGGGGCCTGTTCCCAGATTGCGACCGCTTTTTCCAGGCCGATGTCGGTCGCCACCCGGACCGGCTCGTAGGGCCTCTCCCGGAAGGCGGCCAGGCGCCGGCGGACTTCCGCCGGATCGAGTTCGAGGATGGCCGCGAGTTTGGAGACCAGGCGCTCGCGGTCGATCACTTCCGGCAGGTTGACGAACAGCTCCATCCCCGGGCGGTTGTCGGCTATCACCGTCCCCCCTCTGTCGTAAATCCGGCCCCGGGGCGCGGGCAGCCGGACCTGGCGGGTGCGGTTGCCGGTGGAAAGCTCCTCGTATTCGGCCCCCCGGACCACCTGGATGTACCAGAGGAAGACCAGCAGCGCCGACCAGCAGATCCCCAGGGCCAGGATCAGGATTTTCAAACGGGTTTCCGTGCGGGGGTCGACCACGGCTACCTCCTCCTCTCCCCGGAAAAGACGGAGTACATCCTCCCCGTCGCCCAGAGCCAGACGGGGGCGGCCGCCGCCGTCTGCCAGAAATGAGGAAAGATGGCCGTGCGCCAGGCGGCGGCGAAGGCGGGAGGGTGGGAGAACACTTCCAGGAGCAGGTAGTAGACGATCTGGCTGAGAACGGCCGCGAACGCCGCCAGGACGATCTCCACCAGGGGCCGGTGGCGGACCAGGGGTCGGCTGACCATGAAAATCACCCAGCACGTCGCCACCATCTCCACCATTCCCGGCCCGAACGGTCCCGCGCTGAAGACGTCCCTGAGCAAACCCGCCGCCAGGGCGATCGCGGCCCAGCCCGAGCCCCGGCTGTTGACCGTCCACCAGACCGCGGAGATCAAGAGCAGGTCGGGACGGAAGCGAAACAGCCCCGGCACCGCGCCCAGCCCCGATTCGACCAGCACCGACGCCAGCAGCGCCGCGGCGGCGATCAGCCCCAGGCGCAGGCGCAGCTCCTGCCGCGATTCCACCCGGTAGATCGCCCGCCGCACCCTGTAACCCGACGCCGTCATCCCCCCGGCCGCCTCACTCCCCGTTCTCCAGCAGCACCAGCACCCGGTAGAGTTTTTCGAATTCCACGGCCGGAGCCACGCGCGCGGACTGGTAGAGTCCGTGTTCCTCGGATTCGACCGCGGTCACCGTCCCCACCGGGATCCCGGAAGGGAAGGTGCCGGAGAGCCCCGAAGTCACGACCCGTTCCCCTTCCCCGATCTGCGCCTGGCGGGAAAGGTACTCCAGCGAGCACCCCCCCTCGCCGTCGCCGACGGCGACGCCGGGAACCCGGCTGGAGCGGATCATGGAACCGACCCTGCAGTTGGGGTCGATGAGCAGCAGGACCCGGGCGCTTCCCGCCCCGGCTTCGATCACGCGGCCGACCACGCCCCTCCCGGTCACCACCCCGGCCCCGACCCTGACCCCCCGGCGGGTCCCCTTGTCGATGGTCACCGCCTGGTACCAGTGCCTGATGTCGCGGCCGACCACGCGCGCACCCAGGGTCCGGTAGGGCGACGCCTGCTGAAAATCGAGGAGGTCGCGCAGCTGCAGGTTTTCCTTCTCGACCTCGCTGAGCCTGATCACCTCGCGGGCCAGGAAGGCGTTCTCCTCCTCCAGTTCGAAGTTGCGGCCGACCGCGTCGATCACCCTTCCGATCCCGGTGACGACGGCTCCCGCACGGAAGAAAACCGGGTGGAGAACCTGCTGGACCGGGAGGAAAATCTCGCCCAGGCCTTCCCGGATCCCGGTCGAAACCGTGGCGGAGAGACTGAGGAGCACCACCAGGCCCAGGGCCACCGCCGCCGGGACCGCCAGGCTGCGGTTGGACCGGAATTCGGCGCTCATCGCCGAGTTCCGCCCCGGCGGGCCGGGACGCCTCGGGGGACCGGGTTTCGTTGTTCCAGGCGATCGTGTTCCATCTCACGCGGGATTATAGCAAAAAACGCCCGCGCCGGGTCAGGCGCAACCCGACCCGGGGCCGAGCGGCGGGAACGGCGGAAGGGGAGGATTACCGCTCCAGGCTGCGATGGATCGTGATCCGTTTCCGGAGGTGGCTGAGTTCGTCCAGCACCTTCCCGGTACCGATCACGACCGCGCTGATGGGATCGTCCGCTACCTGGACCGGAAGACCGGTCTCCTCGGCCAGCAGGCGATCCAGCCCCCGGAGCATGGCGCCGCCGCCGGCCAGAACTATTCCCCGGTCGACCAGGTCGGCCGAAAGTTCCGGCGGGCAGCGCTCGAGGCTCACCCGGACCGCCTCCACGATGGTCGAGATCGGTTCGGCCATGGCTTCGCGGATTTCTTCCGAGGTTATGCTCATGGTCTTGGGCAGCCCCGCGACCAGGTCGCGGCCCTTGACTTCCATGGTCATCTCCTCTTCCAGGGGATAGGTGGATCCGATGTTGATCTTGATCATCTCCGCGGTCCGGCCTCCGATGAGGAGGTTGTAGCTGCGCTTGAGGTAGCTGATGATGGACTCGTCGATCTCGTCCCCTCCCACCCGGACGCTGCGGCTGAAGACGATCCCGGCCAGGGAGATGATCGCCACTTCCGACGTCCCCCCTCCGATGTCCACGATCATGTTCCCCGCCGGTTCCTGGACGGGCAGCCCCACTCCGATCGCGGCGGCCATCGGCTCTTCGATCAGATGGACTTCGCGGGCTCCGGCCCGCTCCGCCGAATCCTTGACCGCCCGCTTCTCGACTTCGGTGATGCCGGAAGGTATCGCCACCACCACCCTGGGGAAGACGAACGCCTTGCGGTTGTGGACCTTGCGGATGAAATAGCGGAGCATCTCGTGGGTGACTTCGAAATCGGCGATAACCCCGTCCTTGAGGGGGCGCGTGGCCACGATATCGCCCGGGGTCCGTCCCAGCATGTTCTTGGCTTCTTCCCCCACCGCCAGGACGTTGCTGGTACCTTTCTGGATGGCAACCACCGAAGGCTCGTTGAGCACGATCCCCTTGCCTTTGACAAATACCAATGTGGTGGCCGTCCCCAGGTCTATTCCCATGTCGGCCGAGAACATCCCGAGGACTTTATTGAAAATCATGTCCGCCTCCTGGTGTTATTTCACACGCACGATGGTGCGATCAAAAATATAGCAGCCTCAGGACGTTGCGCAACTATAAACTGAGTCCGCGGGGCGCTCCGGACGCGTCACGAACGCGGCGGGGGGGGAAGCATGAACTCCCGGACCGATTCCAGGCGCCGCAGCGGCAGGATCGCTTCCACGTAAACGCCGCCGGGGTTGTAATCCGTTTTTTTCACTTCCCCTTCGCGGTAGAGCAGCGAAATCACGTCGGCCCGGCCCTGGGGGACCACCAGGCGGCAGAACCTTCGATCCTCTCCCAGGACCCGCTCGATTTCGGCCAGGAGAGCGTCCAACCCCGTTTTCTCCCGGGCGGAGACGGCTATCCCGGATCCGAACGTCAGTTTCAGTTCGTTGACCAGGAAGGGGTCGCGGACCAGGTCGGTTTTGTTCAGAACCACGATCCTGGGCTTGTCGTCCGCCCCCAGTTCCTTGAGAACCTCTTCCACCGCCGCCTTGCGCTCCCGGATCAGGCTGTGGGAAGCGTCCAGAACCTCCAGGAGCACGTCGGCTTCGAGCACTTCCTCCAGGGTGGCCCGGAACGAGTCGACCAGGTGGTGGGGAAGTTTGCGGATGAAGCCGACGGTGTCGCTGAAGAGGACGCGCCGGCCCGACGGCAGCTCCGCCGCCCTGGTGGTGGGGTCGAGGGTGGAGAAGAGCCGGTCGGCCGTCGGGACCGAGGCCGCGGTCAGGGCGTTGAAGAGCGTGGATTTGCCGGCGTTGGTGTAGCCGATCATGGCCGCCGTGGGGACTTCGCGGCGGGCGCGCCGGCCGCGCTGGACGGCGCGGGTTTTCCCGACTTCGATCAGTTGCTTCCGCAGCCGGTGGATCCGGTCCCGGGCGCGGCGGCGGTCGAGTTCGACCTGTTTCTCGCCGGCGTCCCGCGTCCCCCCGGTCCCGCCCCGCTGCCGGTTGAGGTGGCTCCAGGCCCCGGCCAGGCGCGGGAGAAGGTAGGTAAGCCGGGCCAGCTCGATCTGGAGCCGGGCTTCGCTGGTTCGGGCGCGGGCGGCGAAGATGTCCAGGATCAACTCGGTCCGGTCGATGATCCGGGCCCGGGTGAACTCGGAAAGGTTGTTGACCTGGGTCGGGGTGAGCTCGTCGTCGAAGATGACCGCGGCCGCGGAAGCCGCCGCCGCCTCGGCGGCGATCTCCCGCGCCTTCCCCTTCCCCACAAAGGTGGCCGGGTGGGGGCGCTCGCGCCGGGAAACGTTCCGCCCCGCTTCGCCGTAGCCCGCGGTGGCGGCCAACAGCGCCAGTTCGTTCAGGGATTCGTCCACTTCCCGGCGGTCGCGGGCCCTCAGCTCCAGACCGACCAGGAGGGCTCCCGGGCGCGCCTCGGCTTCACCCCCGAGCGGTTCCCGATCCCCTCGATGCGGCACCGCCGTCTCCTTCCGAAACCGATGGTTCCTCCCGCCCCAGCACCAGGTCGCGGATCCGCCCCCCCACCGCCGCCGCCGGCTCGTCGGGGGCGATTTCCAGCCAGCGGATGCGCGGATCGCGCCGCCACCAGGTCATCTGTCTCCGGGCGAAATGACGGGTGGCGGCGGCCAGCCGGTCGCGGGCCTCGTCGAGCGTGCATTCGCCCGAGAGGTACTTTTCGATTTCCTTGTATCCCAGAGCCTGCCAGGCCACCCGGTGGTCGCGGGCGCCTTCCCGGATGAGCAGGCGGGTCTCCTCCACCAGCCCGGCGGCGAACATCTTCTCCACCCGCCGGTCGATCCGGGCGTAAAGGTCTTCACGGTTCCGGCGCAGACCGATCAGGAGGTAGTCGCCCCGGGGCCGGGGACGGTGTTCCGCGTATTCGGGCATCAGGACTTCCCCGTCGCCGTCGCGCTCGAATCCGCCCTCTTCCGGCCCTTCCCACAGCGACGATTCCGAGGCGCGGGCCCAGTCGGCCTGCTGGCTGGAAATCGAACGGCCGGTGGTTTCGATCACTTCCAGGGCCCGGACGATCCGCTTGATGTCGTTGCGGTGGAGGCGGCGGGCGGTTTCGGGATCGGCTTCCATGAGCTGGCGGAAACAGAATCCGTGCCCTTCCTTTTCCTCCTGTTCCAGAAGAAGCTTGCGGAACGCGGGGTTGGGGGGCGGGCCGGCGCTGAGGCCGTCGACCAGGGCCTTGATGTAGAGGGCCGATCCGCCCACCACCAGGGGGAGGCGGCCGCGGCGCCTGATCTCCAGGATCAGGTCCAGCGCCAGGTTCCGGAAGCGGGCGACGCTGTAGGGCTCGGAGATGTCGAGGATGTCCACCAGGTGGTGGGGCGCCCGGCGGCGCTGTTCGGCGGTGGGCTTGGCCGTGGCCAGGTTCATCTGGCGGTAGACCTGCATGGCGTCGGCGGAGACGATCTCCCCGCGCAGCGCGCAGGCGGCCTCCACCGCGGCCTCGGTCTTGCCCACCGCGGTCTGGCCCAGAACTACCGGGACCGGGAACCGGTTCACGGAAGCGGTTCCCCGCTGATGGGGTTGATCAGTTCCGGAAACGGCTTTTCCGAAACCGCGGCGCCCTGGTCGAACTTGGCCGTCTGGATCGGCTTGTTCTCGCGGTTCCAGATCTTCCAGACCCCTTCCCGCCGTCCGCCCTCGTACGCGCCTTCGCACATCCGGCTGCCGTCGTTGTAATACAGGCGGCAGATTCCGTCCGGCACGCCGTGACGGAAATGGATCTCGACCGCCTTCAGGCCCCCGGGGTACCAGCCGATCCAGGTTCCGTGGTCGACCCATTCTCCGAAGATCCGATAACCGTTCCGCTGGCTGAGCAGCTCCCCGTTGGCGTCGCGCCTGGTGATGGTGGCCGGTTCCATGCCCAGGGGCGCGTCCATCGAGAACGTCTCCCGGGAAACCTCGGTCTGACCCTTCCAGGAAATCCACTCTCCTTCCCGGTGTCCGTCCAGGTAACTCCCTTGGAGCTTCAGCCCCGCGGTATAGACGGTCCATTCCCCGTTCTCGCGGCCCTCCCGGAAAAACCCCTGGCCGACGACGGCGCCGCGGCGGTCGAAAAAAGTCCACAACCCCTCGCGGAGACCGTCTTCGTATTTCCCTTCCTCCCGTAACCGTCCGTTGCCGTAAAATCCCGTCCACTCTCCTTCGGGACGCCCGGCGATGAAAGCGCCTTTGCGGGCGACGACGCCGTTGGGGTGGTAAGCCGTGCTGCTGCCGTCCTCCCGGCCGTCGACGAACTTCCCCGTCCAGGCGGGATGGCCGTTTTCGTGCCGGGACTCCCATTCCCCCTGACGCCGGCCGTTGACGAAATTCCCCTTTTGGGCGATTTCCCCGTTGGGGTGCCACCAGACGAAAAAACCTTCCTCCCGGCCTTCCCGGTACTGGCCTTCGAACTCCGGACTCCCGGCGGGGTACCAGAAGGTCCATTTCCCTTCCCGGCCCTCCCGGGGGACGGAGGCGCCGACGGGCGGCGATTCCCCGTTCCAGGGCGTCCCCACGTAGTAGCCGCTGGCGGTGCGCCGCCCCAGGGAATCGTAGAAGAGCCAGAGCCCCCGGTCTCCCCCCCCATCGGGTTCCAGGTCGCCGACCGCGACCACCGTGCCGGAAACGTCCTGGATGCGTCGCTGATCGCGCTCGCGGCCGCAGCCGAAAAAGACCGCGGCCGCCAGGACCGCGGCGGTCAGGCCGGTACGTATATTCATCCGCTTCTCCCGAATCTTTTTTCCAGTTCCTTCCAGCCGAACGTGAGCACGGTCGGGCGCCCGTGAGGGCAGAAACCCGGTTCCCGGCAGGCGTAGAGATCGGCGAGAAGGGTTTCGCCCTGGGCGCCCGGATACCGTTCCCAGGCCTTGACCGCCGCCCGGCAGGCCAGCCTGGCCACGATTTCCCGGCGCGGGTCGGGAACGGACCCTTCCCATTCCCCCGCTTCCCTGAGGACGTCCAGAACCAGCCCTTCCCGATCCCGGCCGGCAAGGAGAGGGGGGAGAGCGGTCACCACCCACGAGTCCCCGCCGAACTCCTCGACTTCGATCCCCATCTCCCGGAGAAGGCCGAGGTGGGCGCGCAGGTTCTCCGCCGCCGCGGGTTCCAGGTCCAGGCGCAGCGGGGAAAGCAGCTGCTGCGCCTCCGCCGGGCCCGCCCCCAGGGCGTCTTCGAACCGTTCGAACAGTATCCGTTCGTGGGCGGCGTGCTGGTCAATCGCCAGCAGGCCCTCCGCCGTCTCCGCCAGCAGATAGGAATCGCGGGCGACGCCGATCACCCGGAAAGGGGCCGCTCCCGGGCCGGCGGGGGCAGGCGCGGAACCGGGGGCCGGGGCGAAGCTCCATTCCTCTTGTTTCCTCTCTTCGATCCCGTCCGCGGACGGCCGCGGACGAGCTTCGGGAAACAGCGTCCTCCCGCCGGGGAAACCGGGGCTGAAAACCCCGGAGCGCCCGCGCAGGGCCGCGGCGACGCTCTCCGCCACCAGGCCCCGCACCGCCGGGGGACGGCGGAATTTGACTTCCCGTTTGGCCGGGTGAATATTGACGTCGACGTCGAGGGGATCGAGCGACACTTCCAGGCACCCCGAGGGGAGCCCTTTGCCGGCCAGGCGGGTGCCGTAGGCTTCGCGCACGGCGCTCAGAACCGTCCGGTCGTGCACCGGCCTGCCGTTGACGGAGAGGAAGAGGCCGCGGCGGGGGGAGGAGTCGGAAGCGGGCGACTCCAGCCAGCCTCGAACCGCCATCCCCTCCGCTTCCCCGGAAATTTCGAGCATCGCCTCCATCCCCTCGCGGCCCCAGAGGTCGGCGACGCGTTCCCGCAGGGAATCCGCCGCCGGGAGGGCCAGGATCTCCTGGCCGTCGTGTTCCAGGCGCAGGGAGGTTCCGGGCTCGACCAACGACCGGGCGACGACTTCCCTGAGGATGTGGGCCCACTCCGTCTTGCTCGATTTCAGGAACTTGCGCCGGGCCGGGGTGTTGAAAAACAGGCGCCGGACCGTCACCCTGGTCCCCGCGGGGGCCCCGGCCTCGCCGAAATCCCGTACCGTTCCGCCTTCGACCAGGACCCGGGTTCCGGAGAGTTCTCCGGAAGGGCGGGAGACGATTTCCAGGACCGAAACCCCGGCGATGCTGGGGAGCGCTTCTCCCCGGAACCCCCGGGTCGAGACCGACTCCAGGTCCTCGAACGACTCGATCTTGCTGGTCGCGTGTCTTTCCAGGGCCAGGAGAACTTCGTGCCGGTCCATCCCCTCGCCGTCGTCGGCGACCGAGATCCGGCGGGACCCCGAACCCTCGATTTCGATCCTGACATCCCCGGCCCCGGCGTCGAGCGCGTTCTCCAGCAATTCCTTGACCACCGACGCCGGCCGCTCCACCACCTCTCCGGCCGCGATCTTGTTGATGACCGATTCGGGTAGGACTCTGATCCGGTTCATCGCGCTTCGGGACGCCCCAGGGAGATCAGAACCGCCCAGATGTGTTTGCAGGGGAAACCGAACTTCGCCCCCCGATACTTGAAATCGGGGCAATCGCAGGCGACGGCGGAGCGGACGCCGAATTCGCTCAGGGTGACGGTAAATCCCTTGACCTCGTACCGCCCCTCCCCCAGGGGCTTGACCGAAGGCGCCAGGGCCTTGCCCACGTTGTAGCGCTTCCCCTCCCGGGTCAGCCCGGGCCCGAGTTCGATATATCCCTCGGGTATGGGGTAGAGTTCGGCGCTCAAACGCTCCAGGGAGGCCCGGGCCGAAGCGCGGCGGGCCGCCACCCCGACCGGGTTCCAATCCGGGAACTCCCCCCGGAGCCGGTCGTAGGAGGAAACCGCCCGGCGCCAGTACTCGAACGCCTGGTCCCGGTCCCCCGAGAGTTCGGCTTGCCGGGCGTTCTGCCCCAAGAGATACGCTTCCCGGTTGAGGGCGGCGGGGTCGGCCGCGGTTTCGGCGGCGCCGGAGCCGCAAACGGCGGCGGACAGGCACAGGATGGTTACCAGCGGCGCTTTCATGACCTCTTCGGGTAATCCGGTTGGAAGCTCACGCTTCATACTCTACACTAGATGGGGTTCGATAATCATCAATTCTCAACGGGAGCGGGAGCATGCAGCACCGGGAATTAGGGCGGTCCGGAATCGAAGCTTCGGCGGTAACGCTGGGGACGTGGGCGATCGGCGGATGGCTCTGGGGGGGGACCGACCGGGTCCAGGCCCGGCGGGCGATCGAGGCCGCCCTCGACGCCGGGATCGACGCCGTGGACACCGCCCCCATCTACGGCTTCGGCCTGAGCGAGGAGATCGTGGGGGAAGCGGTCCGGGGTCGCCGCGACCGGGTCGTGATCATGACCAAATGCGGAATGGTCTGGGACCGCGAGCAGGGGGAACATTTTTTCGATACCGACGAACGCGGGCCGGGAGGGCCCGGCCCCGCCCTGAGGGTCTTCCGGTGCCTGAAACCGGAGAGCATCCGCGACGAGGTCGAAGCCAGCCTGCGCCGCCTCGGCACCGACTACATCGACCTTTACCAGACTCATTGGCAGGACCCGACCACTCCCATCGCCGAAACCATGGACGCCCTGCTCGCCCTCAAGGCCGAAGGGAAGATCCGGGCCATCGGCGTCTCCAACGCCACCGCCGCTCAGATCGCCGAATACCGGCGGCGCGGGCAGGTGGACGCCGACCAGGAAAAATTCGGGATGCTCGACCGCAAGGCCGAAGCCTCCACCCTGCCCTACTGCCGCAAGCACTCCCTGGCTTTCCTGGCCTATTCCCCCCTGGCGCGGGGACTGCTCACCGGGAAAGTCGTCCCGGGACGGGAATACGCGCCGGGCGACGAACGGGCGCGCCTGCCCCGTTTCCGGTCGGAAAACGTGCGCCGGGTCCTGGCCCTGCTGGACGAGCTTCGCCCCCTGGCGGGCGAACTCGGTCTCACGCTTTCGCAGTTGGCGATCGCCTGGGCCCTGGCCCGGCCCGGGTGTACCCTCGCCCTGGTGGGGGCGCGCACCCCCGGGCAGGCCCGGGAAAACGCCGGAGCCGGCGGGATCGCCCTCGGCGGGGAACCGATGGAGCGGATCGACGGGATCCTGGAGCGGTGCCGGGGCGGTATCGTCTGAACCGGGGGAGGCCCCGAAATCAGCCGCCCAGCAGTTCGCCTGCGGAAACCGCGCGGTACCGGGCCGGGACCTTGCCCCGGAACGTGACCGCGGAAGCGGGGCAGAAGGAGACGCAGCGCATGCACGACTGGCAGGCGCCGCCCCGGCGAGGGTAGCCGTCCTCGCCCGATTCGAGAGCCCCCACCGGGCAGAGGCGGATGCAGAGCCCGCAGCGGGTGCAGCGGTCCCGGTCGACGGCGAGCAGCCCCCCCAGCCACTTCCAACAACGGTCGCCGCGGGAGAAGAGCCGGACCAGGTCGGAGAAGAGGGGAAGGCGCGGCCATCGGGTCTTCCCCGAAACCAGGTCCCGGGCGTAGGCGGCGACCCGGGGAAGGGTCTTTTCGATCCGTTCCCGGTTCTTGCCGCTCGCGCCGATATGGCCGAAATTGGAGGGCATGACGAACTCCCGGGCCCCGACGCAGGCGTACCCTTTGCGGCTCAGGACGCGTTTGAGGGGACCGACCGCGCCGCCGGAGAACCGGGCCAGGGTGTCGAGCATGAAAACCTCCCTCCCCTCTCCCGGGGGCAGCCCCTCCACGAATTTCCAGACCAGGGGGTAGGTGGACTGCACCGCCACCGGGAAAGCCAGCCCCAGGGCCCGGTCCCGGCGGACGGATTCGGGCCGGGAAGTTTCCAGCCGGCGCAGCTCGGCCTCCACCCCCTCTTCCCGGAGGGCCCGGACCAGTTCCCGGGCCGCCAGCAGGGTGTTCCCGGTTCCGGAAAAAACGTAAACGTCAACCGCGGTCGCCTGCATCGGCTTCCCCGTTTCCGTCCGTGCGCGCCTCCAGCAGCTCCCGGGCCCGGTCCCGGTCGGCGGGCGCCACCATCACCTTGACCGCCCCCACTCCGCCCGGAGCGGCGTAAAAAGGCAGAAGCGTCCCCACCGTTTCGTCCTTGAGCCAGGACGTGATCCCGTGGCCGCGCAGGTACGACTGGGCCAGGTCGGCTTCGGCGGCGGTGCCGTGAAATACGATCGCTTCCTTCTCTTCCATGTCCCTCAATGGTTCAGGGTTCAGGGTTCAGGGTTCGGGGTTCAGGATTCAGGCAGAGGCCCCAACGCCGCGGCCCCTGGAGATTCTTGCACCTGTGAAAAGCATAGGGCACAGGGCATGGAGCATGGAGTACCCCACCTCGCCCTCTTTTCCCCCTTCATGACCTTCATGTCCTTCATGGTGGAATTCCATTCCTGAACCCTGAACCCCGAACCCTAAAGGGGGCTGTGGCGGTGGGGGTTTTCCCTATGCTCTCTGCTCTATGCTCTTTGCTCCCCTCCTGAACCCTCTGATTCGTCCCCTCTTAAAACTCTCTGTGTCCACTGTGGTTCAATCCCCTCCCCCCAGGGGGCAGCTCCGGGTATACCAGGCTTCGTACCAGGAATACCCGGCCCGCTCCAGCATCGCGGCCGACTCCGGCAAATCTTCCACGCCCGGCTCGTAGGACACCGGATCGATCCCCGCTTCGCGGGCGGCGGCGATCAAACGGTCCACGAAGATCCAGGAAGCGATGACCTCGTGGGGGGTGGTGAAGAGCAGGCGGTTGCCCTGGATGATTTCGTAGAAGATCCGCTGGTAGCCTTCGCGGGGGCTCTCGACGAAGCTCTCCTCCCGAAAGAAACACTGATCGACTTCCTTGATCCCCATGGTCAGCCCGGGGACCTTGTGCTTGAAGAAGAACATGATCCAGGCGTCGGGCTGGATGGTCACCACGATCTTGTTGCCCGCCAACACCTCTCCGCAGAAAGGGGAACGGCGGGGCTTGAACTGGATCACGATCCGGGCGTGCTTCTTGGCCAGGGCCTTGCCCGTGCGCACGAAGATCGGGACCCCGACCAGGGGCCCTTTTTCGACGTGGAGCTGGACGGCGATGTAGGTGGGGGTGTCCGACCCCGGGGGCACGTGGTTTTCCTCCCGGTACCCCCGGTACTGGCCCAGGACCAGATTGTCGGCCAGGGGGGTGGTGAAACGGACGTTCTTGATGGCCTGAAGCTTGTTGCGCATGATCGATTCCGGGCGGTTGTCCTCCGGCTTGTCCATGGTCAGGAAAGCGATGATCTGGAGAACGTGGCTCTGGATCATGTCGCGCACCACGCCGGCTCCGTCGTAATACTGGCCGCGGTCGCCGATCCGGTCGCTTTCGGAGATGGTGATCTGGATGTCCTGGACGTACTCCGCACGGAGGGTGGCTTCGTAGGTCTCGTTGAGGAACCGCAGCACGATCAGGTTCTGGATCGCCTCCTTCCCCAGGTAGTGGTCGACGAGCATGACCTGGTTTTCGTCCAGGCGGTTGTAGATGGAGTCCAGGAGGACGCCGGCCGAGACCAGGTCGTTCCCCAGCGGTTTTTCGATGACGGCCCGGCGGAAGGGCCCCCCCGGTTCCTGGAGCATCAGGCCCTGCTCCACCAGTTCCCGGGCGATGGTTTCGTACAGTTCCGGGGGCGTGGCGAAATAAAAGATCAGGTTGGAGGAGTCGAGACCGCGCTCGGCCAGGAACCCGGGAAGTTTCTCCAGCCCCCCTTTGCGGTCGACCTCGCCCTGGAAATAGCAGATCCGGGCGCGCAAAAGGTCGGTGCGCAGTTCCCCCGCCATCTTCCGGTAATAGGCGTCGTCGTCGAGGGGACGCCGGCCCACGGCCACGATCCGCAGGTCTTCCCCCACCACCCGGTCCTCCAGCAGGCTCTCCAGGGCGGGCAGGAGCTTGACCCCGGTGAGGTTCCCGGTCGAACCGAAGATCACGACCGTAACGCGTTTCCTGGCTTCCTCGCCGTCCGGCGGCGTCGCTCCCCTCGCCCGGCCTGTCGGTTCGACGATATTCACGGCTCCTCGACGGCGGGCGCGTCCGGACGGCGCGGGTCCGAGGCCGTTCGAAAAACCAGGAGATAGGGCACCGCCGGGTTGTTCTCGGTGTCCCGGAAGGTGTCGTTTTCCAGGGAATTGATCCACATGGCGTAGGTCCGCCCCGGTTCCAGGCGCACGGGGAGAACGCAGGTGCGGCGGTCGGGGAGATAATGGATCTTATCCGCCTCGATCTCGGGAAAGGTTTCCCGCGTGATCCTCACCCAGGACCACATCCGTTCGGTCTGCATGTCCTTGCTGAAGGTGACCTTGATTTCCCCCAGGGAGGGATCGACTTCCAGGGCCCCGGCGACCGGGACCGTCGCCACCACCACCGGGGGCATGCTCCGCACCGATATTTCGGCTGCCGCCGCCCCGGGCGCCGGCGCGGCCGTCGCCAGCAGCGGCAGGAACGCCGCCAGAATTTTCGCCGCCGGCTTCAACGCTCCTCGAAAACCCCGCACTCCCAGACCGGCAGCACCAGGTTCTCCAGGGCGGCCAGGTCCATGACGGTCTTGAGGATTTCGCAGCCCTTGTCCTCGGCGTCGGGTTCGAACTTCCGGCAGTCCCGGCAAAGCGAGTAATCCCACTCCTTCCCCTTGAGGTCGCTCCTGACCCAGGCGCCCCGGCCTTGACGCTGGTGTTGTTCGTACATCGCCTTCTCCTTTCCGGTTCGACCCGGATTTTTTTCGATTATACGGTATGCGCCCGCGGAAGGAACAGGCGGAATTCTCTCCCCCGGGGCGGGGGAAGGACCGGGACCCGGAATTTTCAGGAGCGGGAGCGGGGGTGGGAGCGGCGGTAGAAGACCTCCCCCCCGTACTCGATCCGGACCAGGCGCCCCGCCGCCACCAGGGAGCGGACCAGCGCTTCGTCCTCCCCCCGGGAACGGAGGTATTCCTCGACGGCGCTTTCCCTCATCGGGTGCACGGCGGCGATGGCCAACAGCCCCTCGGCGGCGTCGGGCGCCCCTTGGAAATCCCCTTCCTCCGCCCCGAACAAGGCTTCGACCGGCGTTCCCCCGGCCGCGAAAAGGACGCACGCTTCCCGGCGGACCTCCGGCGACGGAGGCCGGACCCCGGATTCGGCCGGGGGCCGGGTGGGGATGGAGATGCAGGCCGCGGCCGGGGCGATTCCGGCCACGAAAGCCGCGGTCTTTTCCACGGCCGCCCGCCCGTCGTTGAGACCCTCCACCAGCATGGTCTCGGTGACCAGCCGTCCCCGGTAGTCCCGGGAAAACGCGGCGATCCCTTCCAGCACCTCGGCCAGGCGCAACCGTCCGTGGGGGCGGTCGATCTTCCGCCAAGCGGCTTCGTCGACCGCGTCGACCTTGACCGAAACCCACGCGGCGGACGCGAGGGCCCGGCGGACCGGGGCCCGGGAAAGAAGCGACGCGTTGGTGATGACGGCCACGGGGACCCCCAGGGGGGCGAGCCGGCGGATCGTCTCCTCCAGGTTGAGGTCGAGCGTGGGTTCGCCGTCGGCCACGAAGGTCAGGTAATCGATCCCGCCGCCGGCGGCCCGGACTTCCCGGACCCGTTGGGCGGCTTCCGCGGCGATCCGTTCGGGAGCGTAGAACTCCCGGCGCCGCAGGGTCATGCGGTCGGTTTTCCCCACCTGGCAGTAGACGCAGGAGTAGGTGCAGGTCTTGGGCGGGATATTGTTGATGCCCAGGCTGCGGCCGAGCCGGCGGGAGGGAATGGGCCCGAATACGATCACGGCTCCCCTCCCCCCGGTCCCGGGTTGCGGCCGACCGCCTTGAAAAAGGTATAGGCGAACGTCCCCCCGGGCCCGGCGGTGCGGCGCAGGTCCTCGATCCCTTCCTCCCAGCGCCGGGCGTCGATCAGGCCCGCCGCCAGGGCCGGTTCCCGCACCCCCTCGACCATGGCGATAAAGGTGCGCCGGGTGAACCCTTCCACCGTCTCCGGGCGCCCGGCGTCGGCGTAGACCTGGCGGGGAGAGACCGCGACCGGGTCGAAACCGGCTTGGCGCAGGAGCGGGAAGAGACGGCGCCCGATCAAGGGGTCCCCGCCCGCGCGGGTCTGGAGGTCGATCAGGCATTGGATCGTCGCCCAGGCCGCCGCCGAGCGCGGGTGGTAGAGGCTGGAACCGTGGTCGCCCTCGATCGCGGTGATCGTCCCCCCCGGCCGCAGCGTTTCCCGCAGTTTTTTCAACGCCTGCGCCGGTTCGGCCAGGTGTTCGAGGACGAAGCAGAGAAAAACGTGGTCGAAGCTGCCGGGGGCGAAGGGCATGTTCACGATATCGCCCTGGAGGAAGGAAGCGTCGATCCGGCCGGCGGCGGCCCGGCGGGCCTGGGCCAACGACTCCCCCCGCCGGTCGAAACAGACGAAATACGCTCCCGGGCTGCCGGCCGCCAGGGCCTCGGTCTGGGCCCCGACCCCGCAGCCGGCTTCCAGAACCGCCGACCCCGGGGGGAAGCGGGTATCCGCGTGCAGGAGTTCGGCCAAGGTCCGCGCCTGGTCGCGGAGGCGGTCGGCCTCCCGGACCTCGTAACCGTGAACGTATCCTTTCCCGGCCCGCGTCTGCATGGGACCGTTACCATACCCCCTCGCCTGCCCGCCCGCAAAGTTTTCCTCGACCCCGGAGAAGAGAGGGTTCGGGGCGAAGGGTTCAGGAGGGGAGCAAAGAGCATAGAGCAGAGAGCATAGGGAAAACCACCACCGCCACAGCCCCCTTTAGGGTTCAGGAAGGCGAGGAGCTGGAGCGACGAAGCAATCTCCGGAGCAGTTCAAATATAGAGAGATTGCTTCGCTCCGCTCGAAATACTCTATGCTCCATGCCCTATGCCCTATGCTTTCTCGACCATGAAGGACATGAAGGGGAGGGAACTGAACCACAGAGGTCACCGAGGGC
>DAOSXE010000015.1 GCA_035380285.1 bacterium
CCCTCCGAAACCCGGGACGACATCATGCGCGCCATCGACTTCGCCCTCTCCCTCAGGGCCGACTTCGTCCACATCACCATCCTCTGTCCCTTCCCCAACACCGAAATCTACGCGCGGGGCCTGAGCCAGGGGATTTTCCCCCGCGACTACTGGCGCGAGTTCGCCCGCGACCCCCGGCCCGGCTTCACCCCTCCGTTCTGGAACGAAAACTTCAGCGACGAAGAGCTCCAGGAACTGCTCCGGTACGCCTACCGGAAATTCTACACCCGGCCCTCCTACATCCTGAACAAACTCTCCGAGGTCAGATCCTGGGGCGAATTCCGGCGCAAGGCCCGGGCCGGGTTGAAAATATTCGGCATGAAATCCCGCTAACCCGACGGAAAGGAAGCCATGAGCAAGAAAAAACACCAGGGAGCCGTCGCCGGGGCGCCGGAGGCGACGCCGCCCTTCGCCTACCCGCGGCGGGCGCGGCGGATATTCTTTTTCATCTTCCTGGCCGCCTTCGCGCTGGGGACTTTCCTGCGCTTCTACGACCTGGAGCGCAAGCCGCTGCACCACGACGAGGGCGTCAACGCCTTCTTCCTGCTCAACCTGCAGAAGGATTTTCCCTCGGGCTGGAAGTACGACCCCGAAAACTACCACGGTCCCTTCCTGTTTCTGACCGACATCGTCCCCGTGGCCTTAAGCGACACCGCCTTCGCCATGCGCTTCAACGTCGCCCTCTTCGGTTCGCTCCTGGTCTGGCTGATCTGGCCGCTGCGCAAGCGGATCGGCTACGCCGCGGCCGCGGCCTTCGCCTTTCTGATCGCGACTTCGCCTTCGTTCCTCTTTTTCTCCCGGACCAATATCCACGAAATCTTCCTGGCGTTTTTCACCCTGGGGACGGTGACGGCGGCGGTCCGCTTCCAGGAAACCCGCCGGCCCGTCTTCATCTTCCTGGCCGCGGCCTGTTGGGCGGGAGTGGTCACGAACAAGGAAACCTACATCATGACCGCCGCCGCCTTCGTCGCGGCGCTGGCCTTCTGCTGGTATTATTTCTCCCGGCGACCCCGGCCCGGGGAGATCAAACCCCGGGAGGTCTTCCGTTCCCTGTGGATCTGGGTCGGGAAACATCCCTTCGCCGCCGCCGGGGCCGTCGCCCTCTTCCTCTTCCTGGTGGCGATCTACTACTCCTCGCTCTTCACCAACCTCAAGGGGACCACCTCCGACCTGATCAACTCGCTTCTGATCTGGCGCAAGACCGGGACCAAGGGAGCGGGCCACGAAAAACCCTGGCCCTATTTTCTCCAGCTTCTCTGGCGCTTCGAACTGCCCATCCTGGCCTTCGGCCTGGGCGGCGCCGTCTACGCCTTCGTCCGCCGGAACGTCTTCATGATCTTCACCGCGCTCTGGGCGGTCCTGCTGCTCCTGATCTACAGCTCCGTGCCTTACAAGACCCCCTGGCTGGCCCTGAACTTCATCCTCCCCCTGGCCGTCCTCGCCGGCGGCTTTTTCGAAAACGTCTACCGGGGCTGCGCCGGGAAACGGGGCGCCCTGACCGGGATCGCCGCGGGCTTTTTCGTCGTCAACGGGGCCTGGCTGGCGGGAAAATCGTGGAAGGTCAACTTCGTCGAATACGACGACGACCGGAACATGATCGTCTACTCCCAGACCCGCCGCGACGTTTACGATCTGCTCGAATCCCTCAACGCCTACGCCGCCGGGCAGCAGGGGCTCAACACCCAGATCAACATCATCACCGACGAGTATTGGCCCCTGAACTGGTATCTCCACAATTACGAACATACCGCCTACTGGGGCCGGGTCATCCCCGACCCCGACGCCCCCATCGTAATCGGCCGCGCCCGGACCCAGGCCGAACTGGAGAAAGCCCTCAAGGATACCTACCTGTCGGAGATGTACAGCCTGCGGCCCGGAGTCGATCTCATCCTCTACCTGCGGCAGCACAAGGGGAAAACCCCGGAAGAAGAGCTCAA
Organism: bacterium; assembly: GCA_035380285.1. NCBI lineage: Bacteria > bacterium. The sequence continues at coordinate 1,977 of DAOSXE010000015.1, forward strand.
GGGGGACCGGCCCCTCGATGAGGTCCCCGCCGACCTCGCCCCCGGTCTGGTGGCGAGCTACTACAACAAGATCAGTCCCGTCGGCGAACCGGTCCGGAGGACCGTGGAAAGCGACGTCTATTTCCGGCTCAACAACGACGAGGAAAAAGTCGAGCGCCTGGGCCTGAAGGCCCCCCTGAGCATCGTCTGGGAGGGCCTGATCCTGATCCCCTCGGACGGCACCTACTATTTCGCCACCGAGTCCGACGACGGATCCTGGGTCTTCGTGGACGACAAGCTGGTGGTCGACAACGGGGGCAACCACGGCAACCAGTACGTCTCCGGCGAAATCGAGCTCACCGCCGGGTACCACCGGTTCCGGGTCAAGTACTTCGACAGCGCCTGGGGGGCCTGGATGAAGCTGGTCTGGACTCCCCCCGGGGGCGCGGAGGCTCCCATTCCCGCCGACCGCCTGCTGCACTCGAAAGCTGAGGAGAGCTGACCCGGACCGGGTGCCGGGAGACGGATCAGGAATAACGGCCGGCCGCGGCGTTGATCCGGACCCGGAGAACGTCGCGGAACATCCGCAGGGAATCGCGGACCGGGCTGACGGTCGAGCCCTCGGCGTTGAGCCATTTCACCGGGACCTCGCGGATGCGGTAGCCGAGGCGACGCGCCAGGTACAGCATCTCCACGTCGAAGCTGAACCCGTCGATCCGGCAACGGGGGGCGATGGACGACATGGCGGCGCGGGTGAAGCATTTGAATCCGCACTGGGTGTCGGCTATCCCGCCGACGGCCACGGCTCGGACCAGCCCGTTGAAGACGCGGCCCATCACCCGGCGGTAGAAGGGCTGGCGGACGACCAGGTCGGAACCGGAAAGGTTGCGGGAGCCGATCACCACGTCGTACCCTTCCTCCAGGAACGGGAAAAATTTCTCCACTTCCTCGATCGGGGTCGAAAGGTCGGCGTCGGAGAAAAGAACGAATTCGCCGGAAGCCGCGGCGGCGCCTTCCCGGACCGTGTACCCCTTGCCCCGGTTGAGCTTGCGGTCGACCACGGTCAGGGGAAATCCGGGGGGGCGCCAGGCCTGGGCCGCGGCGGCGGTGGCGTCGGTACTGCCGTCGCTGACCACGATCACCTCCACGGAATAGTCGCGGCCGGAAAAATACCCGCGCAGGCGCTCCAGGGTGGGGACCAGGCGCGCCTCTTCGTTATAGGCGGGCACGACCACGGAGAGACGGACGCTCACAGGATCACCCCCTGTTCCAGTTTCCTGAGCTTGCCCGCGATCAGTTTACGGGAGAAGAACCCGGCCCGGTCGCTGATCAGCACCCCCTCCAGGTGGTCGGTCTCGTGCTGGATGATCCGCCCGAACAGACCGGAGCCCTCGATCTCCCGGCTCTCCCCCTCCAGACCCCGGTAGCGGATCCGGACGGTGCGGTCGCGCTCGATCTCCACGTAGATCCCGGGAAGGCTCATGCACCCTTCCTCCGCCGTTTCCCGGCCTTCGCCGCCCAGGATCTCGGGGTTGACGAAGACCTGGAAGCCGGCGCCGTCCTGGGCATCGAGCACGAATAACCGGCGGGAGTCCCCCACCTGGGTGGCGGCCAGGCCGACCGCCTGGCTGTAGTAGAGGGTGTCGCGCATCCGTTCGACCAGGGCGCGCAGATCGGAATCGAACCGTTCCACCTCCCGGGCCTTTTCCCGTAGGACCGGGTCCCCGTAAATCCTGATCGGAATCGCATTCATCTCGGTTCCTCCGCCGCCGCGGCGGCTTTCCATCCGACCGTGGCCGCGCCCGCGCCCGGGCGGCGGCGAAACCCGATCGCTCTACACATATACGCCTTGGCCTCCTCGGCGGCGGCGCGCGCCTCAAGGCCGCGGGCCAGGCCGGCGGCCAGGGCGGCGGAGAAAGTGCATCCGGTGCCGTGGAGCGGCTCCTCGGTCAGACGCGGCGAGCGCAGCCAGCAGGCCGACTTCCCGTCCCAGAAGAGGTCGTCGGCCGGCCCCGAACCGTGGCCGGCCTTGACTACGACGGCGGCGGCGCCGAAACCGGCTATGGCCCGGGCGGCGGCCAACATCTCCCCGGCGTCGGCCACCGGGAACCCCGCCAGGATCCGGGCTTCCTCGAGATTGGGAGTGACGACGCGGGCCAGGGGAAGCAGCTCCGAGATCAGCGTCCGCACGGCTTCCTTTTCCAGGAGCCGATCGCCGGAGGTGGCGACCATGACCGGATCCACCACCAGGTTGGGAAGCTTCAGGGAACGGATCCGCGCGGCCACCTCCCGGATGATGCCGGCGTTGGCCAGCATCCCGGTCTTGACCGCCGACGGGTGCATGTCCCGCGCCACCGCCTCGATCTGAGCGCCGACGAAATCCGGCTCCAGGCAGACCACCGCCTCGACCCCTCTCGTGTTCTGAGCGGTGACCGCGGTGACGGCGGTGGTCCCGAAAACTCCGAACGCCTCGAAGGTCTTGAGATCGGCCTGGATCCCGGCCCCGCCGCCGGAATCGGAACCGGCGATGGTGAGCGCGCTGTACACTTTCTCCGCCATGACCGCAGAAGAATAGGCCAAGGAAGGTGCTTTTTCAAAACAAAACCCTCCCTCCCCGGCAGGCCGGGCGAATACGGCGGGGCATTTCGGCGGAAACGGATAAAAACCGGGGGCACGTCCGCCCGCGGATTCGCGCGCCGGGGGACGTTTATTTTCAGCCGAGCAGGAACCCGCCGGTGTAGCGGACCGACTTCGTGTCCTGAGAGGGCAGGTTCCAGTCCCGGATCCAGCGGATCGGGCGGGGGCCGCCGCCGCAGACGGGGAACGCGCCGGCGGCCGAACAGAGCGCGTCGACCCAGAAACCGCAGGCCTCGAGGGCGAACAGCCGCCGGAGGGGCCGACGGCACTCCTCTCCCTCGGCGCACCCCCGCGGACAGACCCGGCACGGCCCGCTGGCGTAGGCGGCGAGGACGGCGAAACCTTCCCCGCGCAGGGCTTGCGCCGTCCGGGCGATGAAGGGATGGACCCGGTTCTGGGAGAGTTCGTCCTCGTCCGCTTCCAACTGGACGACGAGGAAACCGCGGGCGCGGGAGAGAAGCTCCCGCGTCGTTTCGACCGCGGGCGCGTAGGGCGGGCACCCCTTCCACCCCCTCAGGATACCGGGGCAGGAGGGAATCGTCCCCTCGGCCGTGCGGTAGGGGATGCGGCAGAACCGCTTCACCCGCTCGGCGACGACGGAGGACAGCGGAGGCATCAGCCCGGCCCGGAGAACGCCGGGGGCCAGCGCCGGGTCGGCGGCGTGCCGTCGCTCCAGGAGGGCGCCCAGTGCCTCGGCGCGGCGGTCGTAGAAATCCGCGAAGTCCGCGGTGGCTCCGGCGGCGGAGACGGGGGCGAGCCGCCGGGATTGCCGGATGTATTCCCGCGCCGTGCCGATTTCTCGTCCTCCGTTGTCGGCGACGGGCACGGGCGCCTCTAGAAACGGACCCCGGCGAAGCCGGTCACGGTGTTCATCCGGAAGTCGAACGCCTTGTCGAACTTTTCCCGCAGCTCCTCGATTTCGTCCGGGTCGCGGTCCAGGGCGTTGACCTCGCCGTCCGTACGGAAGTGCAGGTACGCCCCTCCGAAGAACAGATCGACCGCCTCCGAAACCGGGAACTCGATCCGGGCGCTGAGGCGGTAGGTGTCGAAGTCGATGTCGAGGTCCTTTTCGTGGCGGGTCTTGACGGGGAAATGCTCGGTGGAGCCGTTGTAGGAGAAAAAACCGTAGCGACCGGAGAGGACCAGGCGCACGCCGTCGGCGGGGCCGAGGGTAAGGTCGCCGCCGGCCCCGAGCACCGGAAGACCGATCCCGCCCCAGCCGTCGGTCTGGCCGCCGATCACGTACTCCACCGGGGGCTCCTCGTAGACGGTGGTCCCCCGGGGGGGGCCGTCGTCGAGATCGTACTTGCCGAAAATGCCGATCAGCCCCAGGTAGATCCAGGGAACGAGCGCCACCGATTCCGCGGGTTCGAAGGTGAAGGGGGTGAAAGCAAGATCGATCTCGACCAAACCGGAATCGAGCGAGGCCGTGAACTCGTCCCCTTCCGGAATCATCATGTGGTCGTAGCTCTTCCCCCGGTATTCGATGTCGTCGTCGATCCCGATGTAGTAATCGCGGTTGGCCACGGCATCGGCGTCGGTTCTGAAGTAGGAAGCCTCGAAACTGAGGGTGAAGTATTTCCATTCCTTCTCCACCGCGATGCCGAAGATGGGAACCCGGTCGTTGAGGCCGAGGTCGTCCAGGGAATACGTGGAACCCTCGCTCTCCCTTCCGATCAGCTCGTAGTACGGGCGGACGGTCTCGGTCACCTCTCCCTCCAGTTCGGAGACCATTCCGCCCCCGACCGAAATCAGCCAGCCCCGATCGATCCCGTCGTCGCGGCCCCAGCGAAAAACCCCGGTCCCGGCCCGGGCGGAAGCGGCCCAGCAGCCGGCGAGGGCGACGGCGAAAAGCAATCTATTCATCGGCGTTCTCCCGGTAGGTTTCCAACCGGTCCTCGCCGGGGAAAAATTCCAGGAGTTCGGGCCGGCCGTCCAGAAGCCGGATCAGCGTGTAGCGTTTGACCCAACAGCCGGTGTTGCCGTACGTCCCCTCCGGGAACGAGGACAGCTCCGGACAGTGGGTGTGCCCGAGAATAACCAGGTCGTCACCCTCCCGCAGATACTCCCGGGCGCGGACCCGGTAAGCGCCCAAAACCTCTTCGGTGGCCCGGGTAAGCTCGAACCGGCGGCTGCGGGCGGAGATAAACTCCCCCAACGGCACTCCGGCCGCCGGGGGGAGGAGCCGGTACAGCCGCTGGAGCGCCGGGTTGCGCAGGAGCCGATGGAGAAAACGGCTGCCCCGGTCCCCGGGCCGGATCCCGTCGCCGTGCCTGACCCTCACGTTCCTCCCCTGGAGCTTTCCCCGGAACTCCCGGTCGTGGACGGTGACGCCCACGGTCTCGCTGACGAACGGCCCCAGGGCGAAATCGTGGTTGCCCTGACAGTAGTGGACCTCAACCCCGGCCTCGACCAGAGAGCGGAGGGCGTGGAGAGGACGGAAATAGTCGGGCCGGACGGCGTAACGGTATTCGATCCAGAAATCGAAGAGGTCGCCGACGATGAAGATCCGGGAGGCTCCCCCGCCCCACTTTCTCAGAAAGGACTCGAGGGCGGCGCCCCGGCCCTCGCCCCCCTCGATGCCGATGCCCAGGTGGGCGTCCGAAACGAAATAAATCGGCTTTGACGGCACTGGTTCGTTCCCCGGCGTTGCCGATACCCGAAAACCGGACCATCCTGCCGGCCCGGCCTGTTATAACCATACCACAGATCGGACGGAAACGCAGGAGACCTACTTCAGGTAATAGAGCCGGGGGTTCTCCCCGATCCGCACGCTCAGTTCGATATAGGGCTTGATCGAACTCATGGCGATCTTCCCCATCAGAACCTCCTCCACCTGGAAGATCCCGGTGGCGTCGCGCATGTCGATGGCGATTTCCAGGGGTTTGGTCTCTCCCCGCTTGAGCTCGACGCTGGTCACGCTCAGGGCCGAATACGCGTGGATATCCCCCACGGTGGGATCGTGCTTGCGCTTCACCGCCGCCCGGGCGCGGCCGTACTCCATGTCGCAGCCGTCGGATACCAGCATGATCCCGGATTCGATCGAGTTGACCTTCATGTGGGCCATGTGACCCATGATGCATTCGAAGATATAGGAACGCAGGATGTAGACCTTTCCCTCGTCCGGATAAATATCCCGAAGCACTTCGAAGATGAACGGATCCCCGACGCGGGTGGAATTGATCTCGTGGTCCTGGCGCCCGATCGACATGCCCAGATCGTGAAGAAACGCCGAAACCGTCAGCACCACCTGGGCGTCCTCCACATCGCCCGAACCCTCCCTGACCACGGTGGGGTCGACCCCGGACTCGGCCAGAATGCCCACGATCTTGAGGGCGTTGAGGGTGGCGATCTTGGCGTGAACCCGGCCGTGGTCGTTGAACCCGTAGCGCTCGACCGAAACCACGTTGCAAAACCCCATCAGCCGCTCCAGCGCCTTCAGCGAGAGCAGGCGCTCCAGAGCGCGGCGGGCCTTCCCTTCCGATTTCTCCAACAGTTCGACGTCGAGCTTCTTCTCGAACTCGCTCTTCGCGTATTCCGCCATTCTAACCTCCTGAGTCCGTCCGCCGGGACGATCGTGCTCCCGGGCCCGTTCTTCTCCGTTCGATCATAGTATATCCGGGGAGACTCGGCGGCGCGGGAAAAATTTGCCGGGACGGGGCACGGGTTTTCTGCTTTTTGACATTATGGAGGGAAAATGGTAATATTTAAATCAGTCCATTCAATCCTTAACGGAGGCTCTTTCATGCAAAAGTCTTGGTGGGCAGCAGCGGCGGCAACGGTCCTGATTCTCGCGCCCGGGGAATCCGGGGCGGCCGGCTACGTTCCCGACTACTCCACCTACCTGGGCGGCGGCCTCAACGATACCGGCGGCGATATAGCCGTCGAAGACGGTTCCGTCTATGTCTGCGGAATGAGCGCGTCCGCCGATTTCCCCACCGTCGCACCCTACCAGGCGGGACTGCCCGGGTTCATCAACGCCGTCATCTCCCGTTTCGATTCGGACGGGAACCTGGTCTTTTCCTCCTACCTGGGAGGCTCGACCATCGACGCCGGTATCGGGGTCGCCGTCGATGAAGGGGCGGTCTGCTTGGTCGGCTATACGATGTCGTTCGATTTCCCCACCGTCGACCCCTGCCAAGCGAACCTGGAGGGTTTTCTGGACGCTTTCGTGGCTCGTTTCGACTCCGGGGGCGACCTGATCTTTTCTTCCTACCTGGGAGGGTCCGACGAAGAGCAAGCGTTCGGTGTCGCCGCCTCCGGCGGCGACATCTACATCGCCGGATTCACCACCTCCACCGACTTCCCCGTCGTCGGAGCATGGCAGCCCGCTCTGGCCGGGGGAACCGACGCCTTCGTCGCCCGGTTCCAATTCAACCCTTCCAGCAGTCTGGCCTATTCCTCCTACCTGGGAGGGACGGGAGACGACAACGCCGAGGGTATCGCGGTGGATGGAGGCGTGCTTGGAGTAGGCGGCTACACCGATTCCCTCGATTTTCCCACCAGCGACCCGCTGCAGGGCGCCCTGGCGGGAGGCTGGGACGGATTCGTTTCCGCTATCGACTTAAACCCCTCGGGCAGCCTGGTTTTTTCGTCGTACCTGGGCGGGAGCGAAGACGATTACGTCTTCAGGATCGCCGCCGATAACGAAACCCTCTACCTGAGCGGATCGACGGATTCGACCGATTTTCCCACCGTCAACCCATTTCAGGCCTTCCTGGGCGGCAATGCCGACGGCTTCGCCGGAGCCATCGCGCTCAACCCCTCGGCCGCCCTGATATTCTCCTCCTATCTGGGCGGCTCCGGCGACGACGACGCCACGGGGCTGGCCGTCGAAGACGGAGACATCATTCTGACCGGAGACACCGATTCCCAGGATTTTCCCACTGCCCATCCGTTCCAGCCGGGAACGGCCGGTGGCTTCGACGCCTTCGCCGCCCGCCTGGCTCTCTCCCCCGCCACGGCCTTGGTCTTTTCGTCATACCTGGGGGGAAGCGGGGACGACAGCGCCATGGGTGCCGCCGCCGAAGACGGCATCATCTATCTGGGGGGCTGGACCGAATCCACCGACTTCCCGACCGTCAACCCCTTCCAAGCCGCGGCGGCGGGAGGGGCCGATTTCTTCGTCTCCCGTCTGGTACCGGCCCCACCGACCCCGACCCCGACCGCCAGCACCGCACCCACCTGTTCCCCCAGCGCGACGCCGACGGCCGCGCCCTCCTTCTCTCCCACCCCCTTCCTCCCCTCACCCCCCACCCCCTCCCCGACCCCATACTCCTCGCCGACGCCCGCCGGGCCTCAGCCCACACCTTCCGCGGCACCGGCCACTCCTCCCTTCCTGGTTCTGGGCGCCGGCGATTATTCCGGCAACGGCCGGAGCGACATCGCCGTTTTCCGCCCCGCCACCGGGGCATGGAAAGTGCGCGGCCTGGGCACCACCTACTTCGGCGGCGGCACCGACATCCCGGTTCCCGGAGATTACGACGGCGACGGGGTCACCGACGTCGCCGTCTTCCGCCCTTCCCGCGGTCTATGGTGGGCCAAGGGAGTCACTCGGCTTTATTTCAACCTCGGAGACATCGGTCCCGATACCCGACCCGTTCCGGCGGATTACGACGGAGACGGCAGAACCGATCCCGGAATCTTCACCGCCGGAGCGGCTCTCTGGGCGGTCAAGGGCGTCAGCCGATTCCACTTCGGCGCGGCCGGCGACCTGCCCGTGCCCGGAGATTACGACGGAGACCTGGCCGCCGACGTTGCAGTCTGGCGCCCCGCCACCGGCCTCTGGGCGGTCCGGGGGATAACCAGAAAATTCTACGGGGTCGACGGAGACATCCCCGTCCCCGGCACTTACACCTGGTACGGGGGCGGGGGCGGCCCCTTCCGAACCGAATTCGCGGTCTTCCGACCTTCCCGGGGAGTCTGGCTGATCAGCGGCGGTCCCAAATACTACTTCGGCGTGACCGGCGACCGTCCTCTTCCCGGTAAATACGTCGGGGGCGAACACGACACCCTCGGCATCTTCCGGCCCCCGACCGGGCTTTGGGCCTTGCGAAGCATGACCAAGGTCTTCTACGGCCTTTCCGGAGACGATCCGGTTACCCGGTAAGCCCGCGGCGCCGCCCGGGGAGGTTCGTCTCCGGGCGGCGCGCCGGCGGAAACCCGAAATTTCCTTGCATTTCGGGCCGATCCGTCTATCCTGTTGCGCCCCTGTCCCCGTTTCGACGAGCCGGACGGGGCCAACACGCGGAGCAATGCGATGACCAGAGAAATACCAATCGAAAAAGTCCGAAACATCGGGGTCATGGCCCACATCGACGCCGGGAAAACCACGGTGACGGAACGCATCCTTTTCTTCACCGGCCGCAGCCATAAGATCGGAGAGGTACACGACGGCGAAGCGACCATGGACTGGATGGTTCAGGAACAGGAACGCGGGATCACCATCACCTCGGCGGCCACCACCGCCTTCTGGAAAGGCCATAGAATCAACATCATCGATACCCCGGGCCACGTCGACTTCACCGCGGAAGTCGAGCGTTCGCTCCGGGTCCTGGACGGGACCGTCGCTCTCTTCTGCGCGGTGGGCGGCGTCCAGCCCCAGTCGGAGACGGTATGGCGCCAGGCCGAGAAATACATGGTCCCGCGTATCGCCTTCATCAACAAGATGGACCGGATCGGGGCCGATTTCGACGGCGTGGTGAAGGAAATCGAGGTGACCCTGGGGGCCAACCCGGTTCCGATCGTGATCCCGATCGGGGCGGGCGCGGAATTCGAAGGCGTCGTCGATCTGATCGAGATGAAGGCGATTTTCTACGACGAGGCGCCCGTCGGGGCGCGGATCCGGGAAGAAGCCGTTCCGGCCGAGCTCAGGGAAAGAGCGGAAGCCGCCCGGGAGTTTTTAGTCGAACGGGTCAGCGAACAGGACGACGCCCTCATGGAGAAATACGTGGGGGGACAGGAACCCTCCCGGGACGAACTGACGGCGGCCCTGCGCGGGGCCGTCATCCGCGGGGAGGTCATCCCGGTCCTCTGCGGCGCCGCGTTCAAGAATAAGGGCGTCCGCCGGCTGCTCGACGCCATCGTCGATCTTCTCCCCTCCCCCCTCGACCTGCCCCCGGCCATCGGCACCCGCAAGGAGGAGAACAAGGAGATCATCCGCCACCCTTCCGAGGACGCCCCGCTGGCCGCCCTGGCCTTCAAGATCATGGCCGACCGGCACCTGGGGAAACTGACCTACCTGAGGGTCTACTCGGGGGTGCTCGCCAACGGGTCGTTCGTCTTCAACTCCAACCTGGAAACCAGGCAGCGGGTGGGGCGGATATTCCTCATGCACGCCAACAAGCAGCAGGCGGTCGACAATTTGAGAGCCGGCGAGGTGGGGGCGGTGGTCGGCCTGGCCGAGACCAGGACCGGAGACACCGTCTGCGACGAGGCGCACCCCATCATCCTGGAAAATATCGATTTCCCCGCCCCGGTGATCGGGGTGGCCGTGGCCCCCGCCAGCCGGGCGGACCGGGATCGCCTGGCGGCGGCCCTGAGCCGCCTGGCCGACGAAGACCCCACCTTCACCGTCCGCACCGAAGAGGAGACGGGCGAAGTGATCATCTCGGGCATGGGCGAACTGCACCTCGAGGTCATCGTCGATCGGCTCAAGCGCGAATTCAACGTCGCGGTCGAAGTCGGGCAACCCCAGGTCGCCTACCGGGAGACGATCCTGGGGGATATCGAGCACCGTTACCGCCACGTCAAGCAGACCGGAGGCCACGGCCAGTTCGCCGACATCATCTTCCGGATCGAGCCGGGCCAACCCGGCGAAGGCTTCCAGTTCTTCAACGAAATCCGGGGGGGGAACATACCCCGGGAATACATTCCTTCGATCGAACGCGGGGTGGTCGACGCCATGGCCCAGGGACCCTACGCCGGATTTCCCATGGTCGACATCGTTTATACCGTCCTGGACGGATCGGCCCACGAAGTCGACTCCTCGGACATGGCCTTCCGCACCTGCGCCGCAGTCGGCTTCAAGGAAGCCTGCCGCAAGGCGGGCCTGCAGCTTCTGGAACCGATGATGAGCGTGGAGATCGTCACCCCCGAAGAATATATCGGCCCCCTGACCGGGAGCATCTGTTCCAAGCGGGGAAAGGTAACGAGCCTGATCCACAAGGCCACGCACTGCGTCCTCGCGGGCCAGGTGCCCCTGGCCAACATGTTCGGCTATTCCTCGGAACTGCGCACCATCACCAGCGGCCGCGGCGATTTTTCCATGCATTTCGAACACTACGCCGCCGTGCCCTTCTCCCTGGCGGAGGAGATCGTGGAACGACGGCGCCGGGAAGAGAAAATTCCCTGAAGCGGCGGCCGCGAGGGGGCCCGGCGGAAAAAAACCGGCTCCCCGGGGGAGGGAACCGGTCGTGGAGCTTTGTCCCTCGATCTCAAACTTACTTTGACAACGAAAATGCGCCTACCGGAACATACGATTCGTGAAGTGTGGTTTACTTCACGACCGCGTGCGAGTATCGAGCCGCTCAGCACGGGCGCGCAATAACCAGTGTCCTTTACCGTGCTGGCATATCATCACCGCTTTCCAGACCATAAGTACTCACTCGCTGAGTCTACGGCACCATCCTCGCGAAGTAAGGGTAGAGACGAGAGTACCGCTCGTAGTTGCTCATCTTGGCGATACTAACTTCCTCCGAGTCATCACCCTCAGTTAGATACCCTAGAGCGGTAACACATACTGTCCCGTCTCCCGTTTCGGTCGGCAGAATTTCTTCGAGCTTCAGACGCTCCTTCGTGCTCAGCACCGGAACATCGATCTCATCGATCAAGCCCGAAGCAGTCACATAGAGGGGGCTCGTAGCCTTAAAGTGACCAAGCAACGCATCTCGGTTATTCTCCGGACAGAACACCCCTGTTATGCTTAACATAATTGTACCATCCGAGTACTTTGCCACCTGTAGCGGAAGAAAAGTCTTCGGCTTACTGCAAGCGCTCTCCAGAACCGATAGCACCATATGACTGAGCAACCATGGGAAGTTCTCCTCTTTGAAGTTCTCCCATGTGAACAGGTCATGGTCATAGGATACTTCTGCGACTGTCATGGCCTTCAGGTAATCATCTCGAAACTCATTGAAATCTTTCTTCTTGTAGGACGGAAGTATCTGCTGATGGCGCCGAAGCTTGACCTCCCTATATACCGGGGTCTCCGCCATGAGCGTTACCCGCAGCACACTCCATTCAAGAGCCTGACGTGCGATACCGGACACTTCTGTCAACTCTTGTCGCCCAGCATCAACGTAATCCACCCACACAATCGTTGGTTTTTCGCTGGGAAACAGCGTTGACAGGAATTCCTCAAACCGACAGGACAGAAGTTTCACTTTTTTTGAACACTGGTGGAATTTCTGTCGCCTGTACGTCTCACCATCACTCTCAACCGACACCATGTCAAGGTTCGGGAACACGTTGCTCAGCAACCTGAAGTCTTCAAGAAACGGACCTCCAAACCCGATATACAAATGCTCTTTCAAGCTATGTGTGAGTTCAAACGTACGCAGCAACTCGACCAAGACCAAGCGATCAATAGCCTTGTTGGATCGCAAATGATATGCTGGATGTTTTGGTTTTCTGAGCCAGGTCATTCCCTCGCCTCCTCAAGGATCACGTCAAAGCACCTCGCCCCAACATTGGATGGATTTCTGTCGGGGCTATCAAAGATGTACTGTGAAACACGACGCACATCCCTGACAGCACGGGTAAAGACTATTCGCTCCGTCGTCTTCTTCTTGTCCGGTCGCGGTAACACAGGTTTGTACTGTTTGCCTTTCACGGCACCGCGCGTCGCAGTCATGTGCAATTTCAATGCTCGAGTTCGAATCTCGTCAAGCGTCGCTTTGTGTGTTGATCTCATCTCACATCGAGACTTGGCAACGAGATCCTTACCTTTCCATTGGTTAGTGTACTGAGTGAACATCTTTGTTCCCTCAATCATCTTGTCACGCACCTGCAGGTAAAGAGGAGATGAGGCCTCGATCCCTCTTTTGGTTGTCGTCATAGGCAAGAGATTCGCGTCATCCGCACTGAATATGACAATCCCCGATATCGCAATGAATTGCATGTGGTATTGCGGCACTCCCGAAACTCCCCACCCAGTCAAAGGCGTCTTGTCACAGTAAACTACAGTTCGGTCGTTGCAGATCACAGTCCACCCGGCCTCTGCAGAAGAATACCGCTCCTTGTAGTTCTCAAGGCCTTCGTCTGCCTCCTCTCGGCTGGGGATCGGGCTCGTGAAACCCACAACAAGGAACACATCAACCCCATCGTGTTTCCCTTCGTAGATAAAGGGCATTATCGGGTGCTTCGATCTCACCGCTTCCTCCGCGAATAGCAGGCTTATGCTCCTAGGAGTTACCGCCTTTCCGTTGATACGGACTTCAAACCCCTTGCCAATGATGTACGCATAGTGCGTCGCTACGGCCTCACGAAACGCTCTCTCAAAGGCTCCGGATTCGAATTCCGTACGCACGGATGAGTAAATACTTCTGATTTCAAGTGTGGTACCAAGAGTTTCTGCTGGCTTGATCGCGACTACGGGAATCAACCAGTCATCCTCTTTTGATATCCACTGCGGTGATAGCCGCAAACGGTAAGAACCGTCCTTCGCATGTGTTCTGATTGTGCAGTCCGCTCCCATCTTGAAGATGGCGCGCTTCATCCCAATTCCATACGTACCGATGGTTTTTTTCCCCTTGTCTATGTCCGCTTTAATCCGTCCCATGCGAAAGGCGTAGTCATGGTATCTCACCGGTATCCCCCCACAGTTGTCTTCAATCCTGAAGCGCGTCCCGTCAAACTCAATACTTGCCCAATATCCCTCGTATGGGAGACGCCTAGAAAGTTGCCGTTTCGTTTCAGCCCGCTGAATACCATCTACACAGTTATCCAGCAGATCCAGGATCGCATCCTGAAGCTCGATGTCCCTTGTTAGCATATGTACGAAAAACGACTTGACCGGATTGGCCGGAATGTGTGGGATCTTCCTAAGATGCATCTGAGTAACCTCCTTATTCAATAAACTCCTTCATGCGACTAAGTACGCTTTCTGCCAGAATCGGGCTGATGCTATTCCCGATCTGTCTAAAGCTGTGCCACTTCGTCGAGTCGAACTGGAACCAGTCGGGGAAGCCCTGCAACCGGGCCGCTTCCCGGGGAGTAATGACGCGCGGCTCTGTGGGGTGAATTGGCCGAAGGGCTTGGTAGCTTCCATGCTCCGGGTCTGAGCCCGATCTTAGAGTCGGACAGAACCCCTTCCGTGCCAAACGCACAGCTCGCGAAGGCCCGTCAATGGCTCCCTCCGCCAGCTTGGCGAATCTCTCCAGAACGGTTTTCGTATGCCGTGTACCAAGACAGCCTGAAACGCGGTTCTCGTCTTGCAAGCGCCTAATCGCCTCCAGATCGCCAACACCCTCTGGTATCTTGTCGCGAATCCTTTCCCAAAACGGGCCGCTGTTGTGAGGCGTTACTGTGCGCCAACTCTGGGCTTCTTGCTGCCACTCAGGACTGATCTTCTGGCGAAGACCTAGAAGTGCCGTCCCAACGTTGACTTTCGCGACGTTGGCAGGGGGCGCAAAACAATCCTTCGTCAACCCGTTCGCACGCCCCACAACAATACCAATAAAGAACACTCGTTCTCGACTTGTTGCCGCGCCGAAATCCGATGCTTTGAGAATAATAGGACCGAGGTTTATGTAGTTAGCCACTCTGGCCAACGCATTCGCGCGAACTTCGTCGAATTGAGAGTCCCGTATGCCTAGCACGTTCTCAGCAATGTAAAACGTGGGTTGAAGCTCCGCCACCAACCGAAAGAAGTGGTCGAACAGGTTGTTGCGCGCGTCATTTGGTTTGCGGCGACCGATTCGACTAAAACCCTGGCATGGCGGTCCACCGATAACCCCATCAATTCCGTTGATGTCGATTTGGGCCTTCTCAATAAGTTCTGCGCCTGTGAGTTCAGCAATGTTTGCATCAACGTATTCGTATTTAGGGAAGTTCTTCTTGAAAGCGGATTTGGCTTGGGCATTGTTATCCACGGCTGCGGCAATCTGGAAGCCTGCGCGCGCTGCACCGAGAGTCAACCCTCCCACACCGCAGAACAAGTCAATGACCGTCGGCATACCTTCTGTTCCCTTCGCCGTTTTTCTGTTACCCGTGAAGCTCAGATCCGTCTCTATTCTTAACTGTATCAATCACAGGCACTCCTCAAATCCATCTTCTGAAAGAATCGCTAGCCTTCCCCCTCTGCGAATCCAAGTGGCTATTCTCTTCACATCTCGGCCTTCACCAAACGCTGGGGTGCGCCTCCGAACGGCGCATTCCCAAATCACGAGAACACGCCAGCCCATATCTAGCAGTTTGCCTCGCACGCACAAATCTCGCAATCTGTTGCGTTTAATCTTCTTATTCCAAAACTGCTGATTGCTCTTTGCCTTCGGCCTTCGACCACATTCATGCCCATGCCAGTAGCATCCGTGGACGAACACAACAGTCTTATGCCCGGCTAGAACAATGTCAGGTCGGCCCGGTAGATTCCTGGCGTGTAACCGATACCTAAAGCCTTCTCCAAACAGCGTCCTACGCACCTCCATTTCCGGGCCTGTGTTTTTCCCCGATTCGCAGCCATGATCTTGTGCCGAGTCTCAGCATTTACTCGGTCCACCATCAAGACTTCCCTGCCCTTTTGTCCCGTTGATGCACTTTGTTATGACAAACGATGCACAATGTCTTCAGGTTCCCTTCAATATTTACGCTGCCCTTCACGTGATGCTCGATGTGATGCAACTCCAAGTGTCGCGGATCGAACGGGTTCCATTCGTCGTGCGCCCACGCGCAAAACCGGCACTTGTCCCCGTCGCGCCGAAGCAACGGAAGCAAGCCGAACACACAGTTCAATCGCTTGTCCGACATAGAGATGTGGGGCGACCGCAACCTGCAATCTCACCAACCGCCTGACCGACAACAGCGTATGTGTCATAGCTCGGTATCCGGAGCATTGGACCGGTGAAAGACGCACAAAGAAGAGGTACTCGTTCGCGTAGATGTGCAGACCCCAAATCTCCTCCGCCAATCTTCACACCATGGTCAGCCACTACGAACACCCAATCGCCAGAACGAAGAAAATCCAAGAATGACTGTAGAAAAGCGTCAAACCGCTCAAGGGTTCGCCAGCACGCCGATGCATCTCCCATGTGGGCATAACGGTCAAAATCCTCCAGATTGACCATGATAAATGCCTCGTCCTCCGCCGCTGTAACCTCTGCATTCAACAGCTCAAAGCACTGCTCGTCTCGCTCAGTTCGTACTGCCATATTCGCTGGCAAGGATAGGATTTCCTGCACCTTGCCGTTGACTATCCGTCTCCATCCAAGCGGCACGAATTTCTGCAGCAGAGACTCTCCATCGATCATCTGAAAGAAGTCACGCCGTAGTTCTTCAACCGGTTCTCCGCCACGCAACGGTCTTGCAAGCACCTTCTTCACGCATAACTCCGCTGATGCATCCAACATGCAGCGGAGTGCCTGTGCGACTTTATATAGACACTCACGGGGCACGACAATTTCATCTGCACTCACGACCACAGTGCTGTCGAGCCCCCTATAGAGCATTATTGCCCCAGTTTGCAAATGTTCGAGCCACAACTCCGGGAGAACATCCCTGCCCCTTCCCTGTTTGTTGCCAATCAACTTAACTCCACAATTATTGCCAAGCTTCATCAGAACATCACGCGGTAGCGGTTCCGAGGGTATAGGGTGAGGTTGTTTAGTTATCCATCCGAACATCTCGCGATGTCCTTCCTCCGATCCCACCGCGACTGACGCTTGTCTCATCACATGTCCACGACCCGTGACCGCAGCATCCAATCCCATATTAAAAAGGACTGGAAGAACGGAGATTTTGCGGCCGTACTGTTCGCACAGAGTCCCTAGGGTGCTGGTCTCACCGCCGTCAGGAGCAACTCCAAAACCATCTACAACGATCACAAAAACGCGCGACATCAGGATTCAAATTTTCTGATTCGCAGGTTAACGAATTCAACAACTTTCCGCCAAAGACTGGCGATTGAAACTTTGCTGCCAAGCGAGAGTTCTCCTTCATACTGAAGAAGAAGAGGAATGATCGGTATAGTTACCTTTAGCTTGTCCGTAACAGAAATATCAGACTTCAGCACAGTGGAAGTAACGGAGACCCGTTCTGCGACCTTAGGCAAAATGGCTGAAGATTTTATGGTGTCACAGAGCGTCGCTAACACCTCTCTGGATTCTTCAAGCAGCGCTTTCATCTCCTCTGTTTCAGGCTCATGGTCCATCGCTGAGACGAATGACTCGACAACAACATCCCGGGCCGTTCTCGCCTCTGATACCGCCTCTGTAGCAGCGATCTTCCCTGCCATCTGAAGTTGTTCGTATTCCATGACAGACGCGACGACTCTGCCCCGTATCTCTAGGATATCTTCCTCAAGCCGCTGGATGCTTTTGGGTCGGTCCTCGACTCTCAGGGTATCTTCAGTGCGTTTGAGAAGGACGAAGTCCTTGCGTAGATTATCCCGAATATCTTCCAGCCTCTGTTTCTCTACCGGTATCCCGTTAGCCACTGTTTCGTCCTTCCTCTCTTCACAGGATCTGGGAACGCCGACGATTCTCCTCACATCGGTCAGAATATCCTTTGGGGCCGATGCCTCGGAGACAGCGCCAAGAATATGCACCAATGCTGTCACGCTCGAACGTATCCGCTCTGGGTCCGAAAGCAACCCGCGTCCCATTTGAATCATCACGTCCGCACCAAATGTCTCAACGTTCTGAAATATTTCTTCGAGGAAAATACTTCCCGAAGAAACAGCGAAGCATGGTCTGAGACCATACTGATCGCCCTGTAGCTTTTCGATTTCCTCCTTCAATATTGCTTGCTCATACGGAAAATCCTGGGTGAACGGCCCTGTGTAGACAGCATCTCCACCTGCAAGTCGCGAAAGTAGGGCAATTACCTGCTCCGCTAGGTAGTGCGTGCTCTTGCGCGTCAATACACCCCGGCCGATGTTGTTCACAACGAATGCTGTCTGACCATCACACGTATCGATCACATGCCTGACAGCCGAAAAACCCATCGCGATACAGTTGAGGGTAAAACCACAAACGCCATGGCGCTGTCCATCCTCGACCAAGCGCAAGGATGTCTCCACATCTGCGGTTGCATTCATGAAGTAGCCCAACTTGCGCCCCGTTTTCTCTTGGGCTGCAGTAACTACGGTTTCAATGGCCTGTGCGCGTTGTCCAAATGGACTACAACTTGGGGACACGAGCAACTCGTCGTCAATCACGTAGTCAACACCACCCTCCAATGCTCTTTGCACTGTTGGGAGAATATCAGATAGACTCATGCGCAACCGCGGTTTCAGGATGAGCCCCAGAAGCGGCCGTTGGGAAACACCAAGAAGCTTCCTAATCCCTGATACACCATACCTTGGCCCCTTGTATTCATCGAGGCAAACTTTGGGCAATGCCAGATCCACCACGGCAAATCGCTTCAGCGCTGAAAAGACAGAGCAATAGCACACACTCCCTAGGAGCATGGCGAGACCCGTACCAAGTCCAGCAGAACAAGGCGGCAGGGACAAAAGCACTTCAAGCTCGTTCTTGGATTGATCAATCTCACGAACATCGAGAATCTCTGGGTCTTCGTGAAATTCACAAGGCTCATCGGTACGTCGCAGCGGAATCGTTCCGGTGCTGCCTAGATCCATCGCAGCGAGGAGTTGCTTCAGCCCCTTCTCACGGTTTTCTAGGATCATGTGAAGTGTTACAGTTGCATGCATAATCGATCCTTAGTGCTTAACGTCAATGACTTTGCCATCTACAAGAAAGGTTCCGCTCGTCAAGTGGTACACCTGCGGTATTGCACTTCTCAGTTTTATCTTATCCTCTGAGAACAATTCTTTATCGATATCTGCTGCAACGACCAATCCAACAACAACGTGGTGGTTTCCTGCCTCCTTGTGCCATTGCAGCTTACATTCCAGATTGACTGCACATTCTGCTATCCGCGCGGGCTTCACCTTGTTCCTCGCATATGGTGTCAATCCCGTTTCCTCAAACTCATCCACGGCCGGCGGATACTCGTTAGCAGCCTGGTAAAGTTGAGTCAGAATCTTGCTCGTAGGAATTCCTACCACAAACTCGCCGGTCTTTGAGATATTCTTGAAGGTGTCAGACTTTGGCGAGATACCAAGCGCAACCATCGGGGGGCACGTCGAACACGGCGTGAACATAGCGTAGGGTGCCAAGTTCTTAACCCCCGCTGTGTCGACCGTTGACACGAGTACAACAGGGGACGGCTGAACCAAGTAGACAACTTTTGCAACTTTGTCTAAGACCTCGATCTTCTGATACTTCATCTTGTATCTCCTCTCATCTGATCTACCATTTCAACCAAATCCGCAAAAACAAGGTCTGGCCGGGAATCATGCGTGCGTCGAGCCACATCTTCAGCAGTACTTATCCCTCCAAGAACAAGGCAAGCCAACGCTCCAGCCTTTCTGGCTGCTGCTATGTCAGTATCGAGCGAATCCCCAATTACGGCTACCTCTTGCGGTTTCATACCCATAAGATGAAGTAGAAGGCGAAGCGAGAAGTCATTTGGTTTCCCCACGACAAAGGGCGATTTGCCAGTTACTGTTTCAATTGCAGCCACAATCCAGCCAGTTCCGGGCTTGTCCATACCCGGAGCAGCGAACACACGATCCCGGTCCGTGCATACGAACTCCGCACCCTTCAAAATTGCTCGCTGGGCTGCCACTAGGTCGGCATATATGAAATCCTTTGAATAGCCAACGACAACTGCGTCAATGTAACCAGTGTGATCATTGGCGGCGATATCCATGCCACCGCAGGCGAGCAACTCAGGTAGTGCTGGTGCTCCACCCAGCACCAAGCAACACCTGTATCCCTTAGTGCGGCAATACTCGGCAGCGGCAATAGTGGACGTCATGATATGCCGCGGGTCCGCTATCACGGCCATCTGGCCGAGTTTGTCTGCTAACTCCTGCTGCCTTCTTACGCTCGTGTTTGTCAAGAAGCCAACTGTAACGCCAGATTGTCGCAAAATGCGAATGGCCGCGAGGCTGGCTTCTATCGGCTTGTCTCCTTTATAGAGAACACCGTCGAGATCCAGCACAACTCCCCGTTTTGAAGCCAGATCCCGCAGCTTATCCGTGGACTTTACTGGCACCCTCGGATGGCGTGGCTCGCGTGGGCGTGAACATTGGATCGTATAGAGCGACCTCACGGCGGTATTCCAGGATAGCTTGTACTCTTCATGGCCGCGCATGAAATCAACTTCCTGTAGCCCGTTATCGCAAGCCCATCGAATCGCTTCACCCAATAGCACTAGCCCCGGAGAACAATCGTCTAACGCCAAATCAAAGGATGTGTTCCAGTCATAGTATCTGCCACCACGGATGAAGCCCATCCGATAAGCAACTATGTTGCCGTTCAGAAGCAGATGAAAAAGACAGAAATTCCCGGTTCCGGCGAAATCTTTCGCAACGTCATGAATGAAGCCTCTGCGCCTTGTGTCGGCAAATGCTTGGACTCCGTGAATACTGTCCCAACGAGTATCATGGAGATCAAATAGACGTTCGAGGGTTTCATGGTCGTAATCCCGGACAACTTGGAGTTCTACCTTGCCGCGGCGGCGCAGAGCCCGCATCTTGCGGTTCAGCATTCGCCGCCGGTTTCTTGTCCGTGACTTAAGATACTTATCCCAAGAACAACCAAGTTCTATATACGGCGCATCCTCTGCCCTGACAATAACCGGTGATAGACCGCAATCTTGAAGTGCACGTGTTACAATGTGCAAGGTGACGTCATCTTGCCGTATGTTTTGTAGCCTTATTTCATCCCATTCCAAATGGTCGCACATCGCGGCTGCGATGCGGTCGATAGGATCACATGCAAAGGCCGAGAAGACTCCGCCTAGGTAGTCACTACAACAATCAGAAAGAAGCGTAAGGATCGTATGGGATCCTACGCGTTTGCGCATCAGAGGCAGAATGGCAAGAACGTCATCTCCCAGCGCGGCCCAGAAGATGGACAATTCCCTGTCAGAACCGAAGTGGCCCCACCAGTACGAAAGCCAACGTGGATCAACCGAGACTGGAAGGTTAGGCTGTTTTTCAAGGATCTTAACCCAGTGAGGGTAGATTGCGGACCACTCCTCATTGCTCCTCACAACACCGACCTGGGCCCTACGATAGTCGCGTTCCGTCGACATGTAGTTACGCAGGGAATATTGCCAACTTGTCTGTGATGCATCCAGCCAGCTATCGCTGCACATCATCACTCCTGTTACTTGCTTTTTTCTTCCCGGGCGGCGAGATTCTCCTCAATCATGCGTGACACAATCCAAGAGAGCGAACGCTCCTCTTTCTCCGTCAACTCTTCCAAGATTTCTTAGACTTGCGGGGTAACTCGGACGCTCAGGAGTTTTATTTTCAGTTCAACCTTGTGCCTTTTCGTAGGGTGTACGACGTCATGCATTTGCATGCTGATTTTAATAATATATGATGTGTATGCTGTGTGATGATAGTAGAAAGAAGAAGGATCCGATAAACTGCTTTCTGTATGCCCATTAGTCGATTGATTAGTCCACCCGTCAGATGCTATAAATTGAGGCGCAGGTCACGGGACTTTTGGAGTATGCCCAGAAGGAACGTCTGCATCGTGGAGAAGTTTACGGAATTCATGACAGCATGGAAACCGGGCTGACCGGTTTTCAATGCAATGATGGATCGGGGAGTCAAATGCGCTGCTCGCGTGGCTCCCTGACCGCTTCGGGCGTAACCCACTCGGCGGGGGCCGCGGCGATTTTTCCATGCATTTCGAACACTACGCCGCCGTGCCCTTCTCCCTGGCGGAGGAGATCGTGGAACGACGGCGCCGGGAAGAGAAAATTCCCTGAAGCGGCGGCCGCGAGGGGGCCCGGCGGAAAAAAACCGGCTCCCCGGGGGAGGGAACCGGTCGTGGAGCTGAGGGGATTCGAACCCCTGACCCCATGGCTGCCAGCCATGTGCTCTCCCAGCTGAGCTACAGCCCCGATCAATCGGGTCAACTATAGCCGCGGAGCCGATCTAGTCAAATAAAAACTGCAGCGCCGTTCCCGACGCTGCCCGGGGCCGCGGGTTGTGGTATACTCAAAAGGCGGGAACCCATGAACCGGATACTGCCGATAATCTGCTTGAGCGCGGCGATAGCGGGCGGGGGCTGCTCCGCCGAGGATAAGCCGGCGGCGGGGGCGGGCGAACGGAAGCCGGTCCTGGCGGGCTCCTACTATCCCGCCGACCCCGGCGAACTCAAACGGGAAGTGGATGCCCTGCTTGCCGCCGCCCCCGAAGTTTCCGTTCCCGGGAGGCTGCTGGCCGTGGTCGCTCCTCACGCCGGTTACGTTTATTCGGGACCCACCGCCGCCGCCGCCTTCAAGGCCGTGCGGGGGAGGAAGATCGCCACGGTCGTACTCGTCGGCTGCGCCCACCGGGTCGGCTTCCCCGGCGTCTCCGTCCCCGATTTCTCCTCTTACCGGACCCCCCTGGGGGCGGTGCCGGTCGATTCGGTTCTGGCGGAGCGGATCCGGGCGGCCGCCCCGGAGATTGTCAGCATTCCCGGGGTCCACCGCAGCGAACCCACCCTGGAGGCGGAGATCCCCTTCATCCAGACGGTGCTCCCCGACGCCCGGATCGTGCCGGTTTTGATCGGGGATGCGCCGCCGGCGGCCTTGGCCGCGCTGGGAACGGTCCTGGGCGACATTCTCAGGGACGATCCGGAAACGATCGCGGTCTGCAGCACCGATCTCAGCCACTACCCCGGCGTCGAAGACGCGGCCCGGGTCGACCGGCAGACGCTTGAAGCCGTGGCGGCGCTCGATCCTTCCCGTCTCGACCTGGTCCGGGAGCGCTTCGAAGGCGGGAACGTTCCCAACCTGGTCTGCGTCATGTGCGGATTCCGGGGGGTCAAGGCCGTCGTTGCCGCGGCCCTCCGGGCCGGGGCCGACGGAGCCGCCGTCATCGCCTACGCCAATTCGGCCGATTCCCCGGCGGGGAACCCCGACTCCGTGGTCGGTTACGGCGCGGTGGCGATTTACGATTCCGAACGAGACCGAGCGGACAATCAGGAGGAGCAGCCCATGAACACCGCCACCGACGCAAATCTCTCGCCGAAGGCCCGGGCGGAACTGCTGAAGACGGCCCGCGAAGCCCTGACCGCGGTCGTCAACGGCAGGCCGCTTCCCGATTCCCCCATCGACGACCCCGAACTCCAGGGGCACCGGGGCGCGTTCGTCACCCTCAACGAAAACGGGGCCCTGCGCGGGTGCATCGGCCAGTTCACCGCCGACGAGCCCCTCTACCGGGTGGTGCGCACCATGGCCCGCGAAGCCGCCCTCCACGATCCCCGTTTCGTCCCGGTCTCCCCCGCCGAAGCGGACCGGATCGACATCGAAATCTCGGTTCTCTCCCCCATGCGGCGGATCTCCGATCCCCTCCGGGAGGTGGTGCCGGGCAAACACGGCATCTACATCCGGCGGGGGGCGCGGGGGGGCACCTACCTGCCCCAGGTCGCCACCGAACACCACATGGGACTGGAGGAGTTCCTCTCCTCCTGCTGCGCCCACAAAGCCGGCCTGGCTCCCGACGCCTGGAAAGACCCGGAGACGGAGGTCTACGTCTACACCGCCGAGGTCTTCGGCGAGGAGTGAACCCCGGCGGGGCGGCTCCTCCCGGTTCCGGTTTCATCTGGATTCCGGGCGGCGAATAATGCGAGAATCCTTTCGTCCGAAACGGATCCCGATGAACCCGCGTAAATCATTCACAATTTCGGCCCTGATAATCGCGGCCGCGGCCGTCGCCGCCGCCGTGGTCTTTCCCACCGAAACCGCCCGTTTCGACATCCCCGTGGCTTTCACCTTCAGCGGGGAAGACCTGCTGGTCGTCGAGAAAAACGACAACACCATCCTGCGGCTGCGCGGGTTTTCCCCCGGTGCCCCGATGCACCTGGAGGAGGAGCGGGCCATCGAACCCGACGACGACCGTTTCTACTACATGGTCAGGGACCTGTATCCGGCCCCCGGGGGGGTCATGGTCCACAGCTACATCTACGACCGTCGGACCACCGACTTTCTGGGCTACCGCTTCAACCTCTACCGGGATATCGCCCGGGCGCCCGAAACCGTCTTCACCATTTTCCTCAAGGAACCCGACGAATCCCCGGAGCTGCGCTACGCCGCCGGGCCCGGGGGGCGGCATTATTTCGCCAACAACTGCCGGGGACAACGTTGCGTCTGGCGGCTGCCGGAGGATGCCCGGGGAGTGGTCATGACAAACGGCGTTCCCCCCGCGGAGATCCAGGAGTTGGGCGACCGCAACGGCGAGTTCGGGTACTGGATGAGCCTCTTCGTCGACCCGGAGGGGACGACATACCTCTCGTCCGGCGAAGACGACCAGATCGTCCGGTTCGACTCCGAGGGCAAGCGGCTGAGGGCGTGGGGACGACCGGGACGGGAGCGGGGGGAACTTCTGGCCCCGGTGGACGTTTTCCTGCTGGCGGAGGCTCCGGGAGGGGAACCCCGGTTGACCGTGGCCGGAACCGGCAACCGCGACTGGGTCTGTTTCGACCGTGAGGGGGAACCCGTCCGGGTCATAGAACCCCTGGAAAAAGGGTATCCTTACATCGATATCCTGGTGGGAAGGATCTTCGATATCGCGGGGAGGAACCTCAGCTACGACCTGGCCAACAAGTGCCTGGTCGTCGCGGGTCCGACCTTCGAAGCCGTCGAGGTCTTCCGCAGGCCCGCCCGGCTCCGGACGGTCCTGCTCTGGCTGGGGGCGGGGCTGCTGGTCCTGCTGATCGCCGCCCGGGACCGCCTGGCCGCCCTCTGGAGACGGAGGAGGATTCCGGTTTTTTTCAAGATCATGCTTATTTTCGCGCCGCTGGTGGTGGGGGGGTTCCTCATCAGTTCCCGGGCCCGCAAGATCAGCTACCAGGCCTACCTGGAGGAGTCGAGGCTTCGTTCCGCCAACCTGGCCCGGGCGATCCTCAACAGCGTCCCCGTCGAGGAACTGGAGAACATCAACCGGCCCGAAGACCGGGGAAGCGAAACCTACGAGAAGATATTCGCCGCCGCCGACCGCCTGATCGACCGCAAAAACGTCCCCCAGACTCCGAAGTGGATCATCCATAAGATCGCGGGGGGACGCTATTACTTCGGGATCAACAGCTGGAGAGGCCCCATCTTCGAGCCTTTCATCGTCCCCGCCCAGCGCAGGATGTTTCTGGACGCGCTGGTGAAGAAGGAGCCGGCCTGGGGGCGGTTCGTCGACGACCAGGGGGAGTGGGTGAGTTACCTCCTCCCCGTTCTCGATCGGCACGGCGAAGTCATCAACGTCATCGAAATCTACCGGTCCACGGAGGAGATGGCCCGGATAGAACAGGAGACCTTGAGCAGGGTCAAGGAAAACGCGGTTCTGATCGTGATCTCCTTCACCCTGCTGGCCCTGGTCTTCTCCTGGCTGTTCGTGCGGCGCCTGAAGCGACTGACCGTGGAAACCCGCGAAATCAGCCGGGGCGATTTCAGCCGGCGCGTCGATTCCCGGGCCCGGGACGAGGTCGGCGACCTGGGCCGCGCCTTCAACCACATGGCCGAGGACCTGAAGAACTACACCCGGGAACTGGAGAAAACCACCGCGGAGAAGGAAAAGATCCAGAGCGAACTGCGCCTGGCCCACCAGATTCAACAGGACATCCTTCCCCACGTTTTTCCCCCGGAGGTGGCTTCACAAAAAGTCGAACTCTTCGGCAGAATGGTGCCGGCCCGGGAGGTGGGAGGCGATTTTTACGACTACATCATGATCGACGATCATCACATCGGAGTGGCCATCGCCGACGTTTCCGGGAAAGGGGTTCCCGCCAGCCTCTTCATGATGGTCACCCGGACCCTGCTCTTCAGCAACGCCTCCTTCAACCGGGAAGCGGCCGAAACCATCGCCAAGGTCAACCGGCTCCTCTGCCTCAACAACACCTCCTGCACGTTCGTCACCCTGTTTTATTTCGTCTGCGACCTGAGGACGGGCCGTTTGGAATACTGCAACGCCGGCCACAACCCGCCGGTGGTGCGCAAGGGCGGGGCCGTCCGCCTCCTGCGCGAGCCCGGAGAAACGGGGCAGCCGGCCCTGGGGATACTGGAGGATGCGGACTACCGCCAGGGGCGTATGACCCTCGATCCGGGAGACGTTCTCCTCCTCTACACCGACGGGGTCACCGAGTGGCACAACCGCGACAACGAGCTCTTCGGAGAAGAACGGCTGCTGCGGGCGGTGGCCGAAGCGGGCGACCTCCCCGCCCGCGACCTGGCCGCGACGGTTTTCGCCAAGCTGGAGGCCTTCGGGGGGGAAGTCGAGCAGTTCGACGACACCACGATGCTGGTTTTCAGATACCTGGGACATCCCTGATGGCGGGAGAAACGCGGCCGGAGTACACTAAAGGCGGGGAGCGGGGCGCCGGGAGCCGGGAATGAAGCGGACCGAACGCCGATCGAACACGCCGGGGACCCAACCCGGCGACGAAGAGAAACGAGGCTAGCGTGGGGGCGAAACGTCTCAAGGCCGATCCCGAAAGCATCGATTTCATTTTGGCGGCCAGTCTCCTGGCCCGTCAGCAGCGGGGCAACCACGCGGGATACTACGCGCTGGCGGCGCTGAGCCGGCTGTTGGAAAAAAACCTTCCCGGAGAGACGGGGCCGATCGAGGCCATGAACATCCGGCGGCGGCTGGACCGCCTGATCGGAGAAACCGAGTTCCCCGCCGAAATCGCCGCCAAGGTCTACGAGAACTGGAGACCGATCCGGCCCTTCCTGGAGAAAAAAATCAGCATGGTACCCTCCCACCGCATGCGCCGGATCCGGCTTTTCGTCGAGTTGGTGGCATGGGTTTTCGAAAACTACGCCCGGGTACCGGTCTCCGAAGTCGTCCGGGAGATGACCGTGGCCGACCTCGCCCGCCTGGAGCAGGGTTTCGGGTTCAAAGTCAGGGAGACCAAACAAAAGAAACGGGAATTCCAGGGCTTCGCTCTCGCCGACTTCGACGACCTGCTCCGAATGCGCAAGCGCCTGGACGAGGCCGCGGGCGCCCTGGGCGGCTTGCTGGGCGACCGGGGAGGCCTCAGGCTGGGCCCCAGCCTGAGCGCGGTCGATTACACCAGTTCCTGGGTGGCCCTGACCTGGTGGGACAACCCCTTGGGCGAACCGGACGGCGAAGCCGGGTTTCGGGTCATGGCCACCACGGAAACGATCACCGCCGGCTTTTTCCTGGGCGCCGAGAGTACCCGCACCCGGGAGCGTTATTACCGGCGCCTGGGATCGGGCGAACTCGCCGGCTCCCTGGAGCGGTTCGCGGGAGCGGGGGGAACGTTCTTCGACTTTTTCTGGACCTGCAACCAGGACGAACGCCGTCCCATCGACGCGCCGGAGCAACTCCGGCCCAAGATAGAGGAGACACTGGCGGAACTCGCCTCCCTCCCCCCTCCCTACCCCGATACCCCGCTGCTGCCGGGCTGGGCCTGGACCCGTGAAGAAGCGGCGGGAATGCGGGAGCGCATCCTCCCCCTGGCCGCCGGGGCCTTCGGCCCCTGCGCCGCCTTAACGGC
Organism: bacterium; assembly: GCA_035380285.1. NCBI lineage: Bacteria > bacterium. The sequence goes on from DAOSXE010000015.1 coordinate 29,333, forward strand.
GGCCCTGGCCGGTCAGTAACTGCCCCCGGAGAGTTTGAAGAGCCAGAAATCGGTGGGAACGGTCAGTTCTTTCTCCTCCTCGCCGGGAACGTCCTTGACCTCCAGCACTTCCCGCTTCGGAAACCAGAACTCCCTTCCCTCGGAAACGAGACAATAGGCGCGATCGGTTTCCCGGAGGATCCGGGCGCGCGCGGCGGTGAAGGCCTGGTCGTCCTCGCTCGGGTTTTCCAGGCGGCGGAGTTTGAAGTTGTAGTAGTTTTTCTGGATGACGAACCGGCAGCGGTCGTCCTCGATCGGTTCGATCTCGGAAAAACAGACCCGGGGCAGAAACATCTCCCGGCCGTCGATTTCGACGCAGAGGGCGTCCTGTTCCTCCCTGACCAGGCGCCCGACGACCTCGACCACATCTCCCAGGATCGAACCTTTGACCCCGGTGGCCTTCTCTTTCAGCCCCCTCATTTCCGCCCGCTTGGCCTCGAGGACCGATTCGAGGATTTCCATCTCGTAGATGCCCTGCTCCGCCCGCAGACAGGAACGCACGGCTTCTTCGGGAATCCAGACCTTGCCTCCCCCCAGGTCGACCAGGCTGGCTTCCTCGGTGCGGATCAATACCTTGAGACGGAGACGGACGTAGCGTTCTTCCTCGGGCATCGAGATCATCCCCCCGACGGTTTCCGGGTTTACCCGAAGCCCATGGTAGCAGAAGCCGGCGCCGGGACCAAGTCCTACCGAAGCTCGGAGTAAGGGCTTTCGGGAACCACCTGGTTCTCCAGATCGGAAACGGGGCGGAAGGTGGTGACCACCGCGCCCGGGGAATAGCGGTGAAGGCGGATCTCCTGGTCCCACGCCCCGGATTTCCCCCAGCGCAGATCGGGGTCGGGATCGGCCCAGGTTTCGGCGGGAACGTGCCCGGCATGATCCACTCCGGTCCACGTCACCTCCAGCTCCGTCCCTCCCACCGTCAGCACCATCCCGTCGTCGATCCACCGGTAGTCGCCCTGCAGGTGCCAGCGCACGATCCCCTGGCCGGGAAGGGTATCCTTGACTTCGATTCTCCTGTCTCCGGTCTTGTAGAGAACTACCTCGCGGCGCCAGCTCAGCGCTCCGACCGTGGAAACGGTGACGCTGCGGGACAGTTCGGAAGTGTCTTCCCAGGTCTCGGCCGCCGCCGGCGGGTAGGTGCCGCCGGTCTCGACCAGGTTATGGAGTTTGAACGACGGATTGGAGTAGTTCATGGTCACCCCGGTGACGAACTCCTCGGGACCGACCCCCAGGCTGAGGATATCGTTGCCGAAGCCGTACCGGTCCTGGCCGCTGCCGGCGACCTGGGCGCCGAGGTCGAGCATGAGGAAAAGGGCGTCGGACCCGGACCCCGACCGGTGGATGACCTTGTCCGGGGTATCCACCAGTTGCGCCAGGGACTCGTCGTAGACTCCCGCCAACGATTGTCCCGGCATCATCGGCCGGGAGAGCACGCCCCCGGGGCAGTCCCCGTCGGCGGGCGCCTCGGGAACGAGATCTTCGTTCAGGAACCAGTAGAGGTAGACGGGGTTCATGTACACGGCGAACGGCCCCATCTGGGTGCCGGGGTAACCGTAATCGTTGCGGCCGTAGGCCACCACTTCATGGCCCCGCGCGTACTCGAAGGCCTGCTGCAGAAGCCATTTGGCCCGCGCCGCGGCGGACCGGTGCTCGGGCACGTCATCGTCCAAAACCGCGGTGGCGGCGGCCAGGACTTCGAGGAAACGGTCGGTGAAGGCCTGCAGGTAATCCTGCCCGTAGGCGGGCATGAACCCGTTGGGAGGGAAGGTCTCGATCAGGAGACAGACCTGGCGGTAGAAGTTGTCCCGCCACCTCTTGCCTTCCCCGTCCTCCACCGGGATCTCCATCCGGTTGGAGTAAAGGGCGACCCGCAGCATTTCCCGGATGAAGAGCCCCTGCCAATAGCGCGAGTTTTCGGGCAGGGTCCAGGTGTCGTCGTAACTGAGGAGCCGGTTGGCCCAGGCAATCATCTCCCGGCCCGGCTCTCCGCCGACGATATACCCCACCACCGCGTTGAGTCCGCAGACCGTCCCCTGCGCATAGTTCCCGGTAGAAGCGACTTCGCGGCGGTCCAGGGCCAGGCGGACGAATTTCTTCTCGATCTCGGCGCGCTCGGCCGACGAGAAAATCCCGGAGGCGGCCAGGGCCAGGTAGGCCTCGGCGACGTCGGAGATGCCCCGGGAGGTGGAGGTTCCGCCCCAGTCGAAGGAGGAATCCCGGACCAGGGCCAGCAGGTTCTCGCGAAAATAGTCGGCGCAGGGCCGGTACCCGGTCGCCAGATAGATGAAAGCGGTGTTGGGGAGATAGTCGTAAAGCGCGAACCGGGCGTCGGACGCCCCCAGGTTGCCGTCGAAGTTCTTGAAGTAGCACCCGGTGGCGAAATCGATCCAGTCGGCATAGTCCTCCACGGTCAGGCTGGAAATAAACGAGGCCCTCAGGGGGGAGGCCGGGGAATAATTGCCGTTGGTTTTTCCGGGGGTGCCGAAGTTGGTGGTGGTGCCCACGCTGTAGGTGGAACTGCTCAGCGCCCGGGCCCAGTTGGACTTGGTGGAACCGCTCACGTCGGGGTCGAGACGCTCCATCGAAAATCCTTCCTGGGTGGTCACGAACCAGCCGGCGGAACTGCAGTCCACCGTATCGATGGTCTTACCGGAGTCGTCCTTCAAGACCAGCTTGTCCCCGCTGCCGCCGCACGTCAGCGTACTGGTGGCCTGGGCCCGGGCGCCGTTGGCCTGAACCGGAACGCTCAGGGCGCTGTTGGCGACGACCACGTAGAACGCCCCCACCGGGAGTTCGTAGCTCTTGAGCGAGATGCTCCAGTTTTCGGAATCGTTGTTCAGGGTCCAGTTTTCCACCTGCTGGGCGGCATCCCCGTAATTGGCGATCTCGATCCAACAGTAGGTGGGCTGATTCAGGGTGCCGGCGTAATTGATCTCGTTGATGACCAGCTGGCTGCTGCCGCCGCTGGAAGTGGGAGCCGGCACGGGAGTGGGAGTGGGGATGGGGGTGGGGGGAGGCGTGGGGGTGGTGAGGGTGACCCCGAACCAGGTCCGGTAAGCTTCCTTGTAGGTTTCCTGGAGGAGTCCGTAGGCCAGGGTCTGCCCTTCCGGCCGATACGGTTCCGGCGGCTCCAGGTCCTGAAGATCGTATTCCGCCTCCGCCGCGGCCGAGGCCCCGGCGGCCGCGCCGGATACCGGGGTGGGAACGACCGGGGGAAGCCAGCCCGCGCGGGCGAAGGGAGTGGGAGTGGGGGTGGCCCCGAACGTGTTCAAGTCCTCTATGTCGGGGGCGTACCAGACATGAACGCCGCCGTCTCCGGAAGCGGCGAAGACCATGTCGTCCTCCACCGCCAGCCCCTGCAGCGGGGCGCCCCCGGCTTCCAGCCTGCGCGCCAGGCGGAACCCGGGCAACTCCCAGACATAGAGGGAGCCGTCGTGACAGGAGGCGTAGAGAAACCCCCGGGCGGCGGCGGCGCCCGTAACCTGGTCCCGGCAGTCGTCGAGGATTTTCAGGGGAGCGAACTCCAGGGACCAGACATAGACATTCCCGTCCGAGGAGGAAAGGTATATCCGGTCGGCGTCGGTCGCCACCGAGTTCAGGTCGCTTTCGGCGCCGGCCAGCTCCGCCAGGGGCGCTCCGGTGGTCCGGTCCCAGACGTAGAGCGAGTACTCCGAGCCGCCGGTGGCGGCGTAAAGCCGTCCGGCGGCGGCGTCGACCGCCGTCACCCAGCCCCGGGACACCTGCCATTCTTCCTGCTGCTGAAACCCGTTCCGGTTCCAGGCGTAAACCCGGCGGCCGGTGGTGCCGGCGTAGACCATGCCGCCGTAAGCCGCCACTCCCTCCACCGGATCTCCGATGCTGGTCTCGCCGCGCAGGGAGCGCACCGGTTTCAGGGCAAGCCGGTCCCATACGTAGACGTTCCCGTCGTCGCTGCCGCCGTAGATGTAGCGGTCGTCGGCGGCGACCGAGATTATGGCCCCGGCGTTGGGGTAGGAGCAGCGGGAGCGGCGGCTGAAATCGTCGCGGTCCCAGATATAGACGTTGCCGTCCTCGTTCCCCCCTACCACCGAGCGGGAATCGGCCCAGACGGCCTCCATCCAACCGCTTCCGCCCTCGAGCACCGCCACTTCTTCGAACGGCGCGGGGGTGACGCTGGGCACGGCCAGCAACTGGGGCGCCGGGGTCGGAGAAAAGGGCGGAGTCCCCGCCGGCGCCGCCCCGCCGGAGGGGGAAACCGTGGGAACGGGGGTCGGGGAGCCGGGCGGCGTGGAGGCCGGGGTGACGGCGGCGGTCGGCGTCGGCGCGGGGGCTTCCGGGGACGGGGAAGGAACCGACTTCGCCGGCACCTGCAGCCAACGGTCGTAGTAGGTGTTCCCCTCGACGTCCACGTACCATTCGCGGTCGACGGCGTCGATAACGGGGGGGGGATACACGGCGGTGCGGCCGGCCGCCGCCCGGGTCGGGAGCTCGGTCAGGATTTCGAAGGAAACGTCCAGATAATCGCCTTCGGCTACGATAAAAGCGGGGTCGGTCCCCAGTTGGAGCTTGACCATGACCGGCGCGGCGGGGACGGCGGTGCGGTCGGTGTAGGCGGTGAATTCCTGACAGTAGTCGTAGGTGCGCGCCAGCCACTCCCCGTTGTCGGCCCGGGCGACGATCCATTTCCAGCCCTTCTGCCCGGCGGCGCGGGTCTCCTTGAGATCGAGATCGGTCACCCGGCTCAGGGAGAGAGGAACGGCGCCGTACTCCGGGGTCGGAGTGGCGCTGGCGCTGGGGGTGGCGCTGGGGGTCGGGGTCTTGTACCCCTCCGGCGTCGGAGTCGGAGTCGGCGTGGGCGGGCTGGGGGTGGGGGTATGGTAACCGAAAGGAGTCGGCGTCGCGGTGGGCGCGGGAGTGGGAGTGGTCGGCGGAGTCGGAGTCGGTTCCGGGGTCGGGGTGGGGCGCGAAGAGACCGGGGAACACAGCTCTTCGTCGCTGTAGCAGATGCCGTCCCTTCCCAGCCAGAAACGGGACGAGGCCGGAGCGCCCGGGGGCAGGTAGATCCTGGTCTGGGCGACTTGGGCCTCCCCTTCTTCGAGATAGAAGTACTGGAGGTCCAGGTAATCGCCGGCTTCGATCCGGGGATCCTCGGAATCCTTCTTGATGACCAGCGAAAGCACCGCGTCCGCGTCCAGCTTGGGCCCGGGACCGGCAAAGGAGTTGAGGCTGTCCTTGACCGAGGCCAGGGGCACATCCTCGCCCGGGGCCTCCAGGCGGTATTCCCACCCCCAACTCAGGGAGGCGCGGGGCCGGGCGATGGAGAGCGTGTTGATCTGAAACGCCGCCAGGGGGGTGGCGCAGTAGGCCGGAGTCGGCGACGGCGACGGGGGAACCGTCGGCGTCGGCGCCGCCTGACAGAGGGAGACGTCCCGGTAGAGGACCCCCGTGGAATCGGGGTACCCGACCAGAGGAGCGGTCGGGTCCAGGTCCAGGGCAGGCAGGGCGATGCTGACGGCGGAACTTCCGGAACCGGTGGCGTAATCGATCTCCAGGGTGTCCCCGGGCTCGATCACGATGTTCCCGGAGTACCCGGGATTTTTTATGATGGTCAGGCGCAGGGGGCGGTCGTCGGTGAAAACGGCGGCGACCCGCATCTGGTTGAGGTTGTCGGTGACGTAGGCCAGGGTGGTCCTGCCGTCGGCGGTCTGGAGCAGATAGCCCCACCCGTCGGTTGAGGTGCTCCGGGGGTGGGAGAGGCTGAGGGCGTTGATCCACCGGGCCCGGAGGGGTTCGCGGCCGGAGCAGTAATCGGGGGTGGGGGTCGGCGTGCCCGGAATCCGGGTGGGCGGGGGCGTCGGCGTCGTCAGGTAGGGCGTCGGGGAGGTCGGCCAGATGCCGAAGGCTTCGAAATAGAACTGCCGGTAGGCTTCGTCGAGGAGGGACCGGGCCAGGGTCCCGTTCTCTTCCCGGTAAGGATTCCGCGGGTAGACGGATACCCGGCGCTCGGCGCCTTCGGGCGTGGTGATGACGACGACGATCTCCTCGCTTTCGTCCCGGTGCAATCCGCCCCGGGCGGCCGCGGCCGCGGCCGCGGTCGGACCCGGGCTGGGGGTGGGGATCCGGCTGGGCGTGGGCACCGGCGTGGGCGGCGTGGCCAGGACCACGCCGAACGCCTGGAAATAAAACTCCTTGAAGCCCCGGCCGAGCAGGGAATAGTCCAGGCTCCGGTTTTCGGGCCGGTAGTCCTCCCGGGGCTCCACCATCGTCTCGCGGGTCTCCCCCGAGGGCTCGACCACGACCACGTCCACCTTCTCCGCGCCCCCGCCGTGGAGCCCCAGGCCGGCCTCGCGGGAGGCGCCCGGAACTCCCGGCACCCGGAAGACCCGGCCGGGAGAGGGCGAGGGAGACGGCGTCGGGGACTCGGCGCCCTCGCTCCGGAGAGGGGACAGGGCCGCGGCCAGGAGCGCCCAGGCGAAAAAGAGCGGCCGCGCCTTCACTTGCGTTCCGCCCCCTGGTTTTTGAGGGGCTCGGCCGAAATGATCGTCGCCTCGACGTCGAGCAGGTCGTCGTTCTTGCGGTTGAGAGCCACGGTCAGTTCCCGGATCACCTGGCTGCCTCCGTTCTGGTACTCGACGGCGTAGAGAAAGTCCACCAGTTGATCCAGGGGGACCCCCGCCAGCTCCACCTGCAGCTCCACCACCTTATACAGGTCGTGCACGGTCCGGTTGCGGGTGTTCATCTTGGTCAGTTCGGCCGCCGGGGCCTTCTCCGCGGCCAATTTCTCGATCAGGCCCTGATTCAGCACGGTTTCGCCGCCCACCCCGCCCATGCCCCGGAGGATCTGGTCGGTTTTGGACCGCAAGACCGCGTACTTGCGGTGGAGACGTTCCATCTTCTGCAGGGAGATCTCCTGCTCTTCGATCCGTTCGTTGACGCCGACCCATTGGTCCCAGAGCGAACCTTCCCGCAGGAAAAGAAACCAGACCACGGCGATGAGAAGAAACCCGCCGCCGCCGACGAGCACCGTCCGTTTTTCCCGTTGCTTGAGGGCCATCCGTTACTCCTGGCGGATAAGGGGAATGGTGTAGGTGAACTCGACCGTCACCGTCTTCGCCCCGTCTTTCCTGGTCTTGGCCGGGCTTTCCTTGAGTTGGTCGCCGATGAACAGCGCCGAGGACTGAATCGCCTTCTTGATCAGTTCGGCGGTGCCGTAATTCTCGGTGCGGGCCCGCAAGCGGACACGGTCCTGGTTGATGTCGAGTTCGACCACCTGGACCTTGAGCTTGTCGGGAATGACCCGGCTCAGTTCCAGGAGGGCGTCCAATCCGGAAATGCTGCTGAACTCCCGGTAGTAATCGAAATTATCCCGCATCTCCTTCAGGGAATCCTCCATGGCCTGCAGCTCGCGGCCCCGGGCCTGCTGGGCCTGTTCGGGGAAAGCCGAAGCCAGAATTCCGGAGATGCGGGCCTGGAGAGCGGCCGATTCCGTCTCCTTCGCCCCCATCCTCAGGTGCAGGGAAACGGCGAACGCGGCCAAGAGGCCCAGAATCAACCCCAAGGTGATCAGAAGGCGCCGGCGGACCGCTCCCCACGAACCCGCCCAGGTCAACTCCTCCTTGCGGAAATTCACCCGCCGGCCCTCCCGGCCCACGGCGAACGAGGCCATCCCCATCGCTTCCCCGGCCCCGGGGAGGCGGTGCTTTCCTTCCCTGACGCCCGTCCAGGGATCGGCCGGCTGCGAGGCGCCCCCCGCCAGCCGCTCCAGGGACTCCCGCAACCCGGGGAGGTCCGCGCCCCCTCCGGTCAGGAGCAGCCGGTCCGGCGGCCGGCCCCCGGTCGCGGCGCCGGCGGTGTGCAGGGTCCGGGAAATCTCGGCTTCGAAACGGGCCAGACAGGCGCTCACGGCCGCTTCCACCTTCCCGGCTTCGGGGGCGCCCAGGCCGACCCCGCGTTTGAGGCTCTCGGCTTCGGGAAACGGGGCCCCCGTCTCCTTCATGACGGCGGCGGTGACGGTATCGCCCCCCCAGGTGAAACTTCGCAGCAGCACCAGGCGCCCGTCCTGGAAGAACCCGGCCGAGGTGTGCGCGGCCCCGACCTCGAGCAGGGCGGTCACGCCGGAGTCGAGAATCTGCCCTCCCCGGCGGCAGGCGTCGGCGAGACCGGGGAAATCGACTCCGATCCCGGCGGGGTCGATCCCGGCCTCGGCCAGAAGTTCCAGTTGGCCGGCCAGGAAATCCTTGCGGGCGGCGACCATCATCACCCTGGTCTTGCCCTCTTCCAGGACTTCCTGAGGCCAGAAGTCGATGACCACCTGGTCCAACGGGAAGGGTATGTGCAGTTCCGCCTCCGAGGAGATGACCTGTTCGATCAGGTTGAGGCGGGTGAAGGGGACGACCAGGCTGCGCAGGAAAACCCGGTGCAGGGGCAGGGCACAGACGGTCACTTCCGCCCGGGGCGCCTTCGGGGAAAAAAGCTCGCGCAGCGCCGCGGCCGTTTCTTCCCGTCCCGGCGCCGCGGGGGCGGTCCGGGCGATCGCGGCGGAGCGGGCCCAGGAAACCCGCGGAAGCCGGCCCCGGGCGCGGCGGGCCACCACCGCGCGAACGGCGGTGGTGCCGATGTCGATCCCCAGCGCGCTGCCGGGGATATCGGCCCGCTGCCTCATTTTTTCCAAGAAGTCTTTCATCATCTTCGCGTCGCCGCCGGCCTACTCGCTTTCCGTCGTCGGTATCCAGGGGGATTCCACTTTCCACCGGAGAATGACCATCCGCTCGTCCAGGCGGTGGACCAGGGCCCGCACCCGGCAGGTGGCGCGGGGGGGGCGTCCGGGAGAGTCTTCTCCGCCCGGGCTTCCCCCGACCCGTCCCTCGGATATGATTGTAAAAAAATCGCTTTCGACCTTGAACCGCTTTTCCAAACCCGGCGGCAGATCGCAGTCCAGTTCGCCCAGCGACGTTTCGTCCAGCTCCTCGAAAGGAAGCTCGTCCCGGGCCTGGGCCAGGCACTGGGCCGCGTCCAAGGCGTCGTCCTCGTATTCCTCCCCCAAACTCCTCAGTCCCAGGGCGATCACCGGGACCGAGGCGGTGTTAAGGTTGATATAGCCGTCAGAGTATACTGTAAAGTACGAACGAAACCCCGAAAATGGTTCATCTTCGCCGGAAGGTTCGGACTCCTCGGAGCCTTCCGCGCCCTCCAGCCGGATTTCCTCCGGGGCCGGCCCCAGAAACAGGTACCGGGTCATATCCTTGATCAGACTGATCTCCCCCGGCGTTTCCATCGGGGCTTTCTTGATCGTGTACCCGGGATCGCCGAGGCTGTAATCGCTCTTCCCCCGGTCGTTGGACGTGATCCAGTTGGCCAGATTTCCGGAAATGTCCTCGGCGTTCTCCAACTCCAGGTACTCGAAAAACCAGGTGAGAACGTCGACCATCTTCTCTTCCTCGGGCCAGGGGTCGTCCTCGTCCCGGTCGGTCCCCTCCCCTCCCGGTTCGGGGTCGGGGCTGGTCCCGGTAACGGTCGATCCCTCGTCCCCCCCACCCTCCCCTTCGTCCTTGCTCTCCCCCTCCAGTTTGGAGATCAGACCGGTGACCTCCTTGACCCCTTTTTCTTCCTTGATGAGGAGGTTGATGTTGAACTTGCGGTCCTCGTCGACGACGGCGAAGGCGAAACCGCCCCGGCCCAGCTCGACTTCGGACTGGGCCACGGCCCAGGGATCGATCAGCGAGTCGTAGGGCTTGGCTTCCATCTCCCCCTGCGCTTCCCCCGATTCCTCCAGGTCGCTGAGCTTGTCCTGCGCCAGCAGGTCCATGGCTTGAGCCACCCCGGCTCGGGCCAGGCAGTACGCTTCTTCGCTGTCGCGGAAGGCGGAGGCCATCCGGGCGTCGAGGCTGATCAGGTAGGAAAACTGCAGCACCAGGACGGCCAGAACCGCCGCCATGAAAACCACGACCATCAGCACCGCGCCGTTCTGGGAGGAAACGCGCATCACCGATCCTCCTCCGGCGGCGCCTTGCTCCCTCCGGCCGGAACCCAGGCGGCGACGGAAAACCGCCGGACATCCTCCTCTTCGTCGGAGGGACCGAAGCCGACGGTGACCTTGACCGCCGTGGGCAGCGCCTCTTCCTCGAGGATATCCCATTCGTCCTGCCAGGCTTCCTCCTCGGGGCTGTAGTATTTGAAATCGAGGGAGCGGACGCCCTCCGCCAGTATCATCTCCTCCCCGCCCTCGAACGGTTCGTCCAGGCTGTAGCAGGGAGCGACCTTGGCCATGAGCTTGTCTTCTTCCCGATAGTAGGAAATCTCCCAGGTGTCGTAACCGGGGGTGTCCTCCCGACCGGAGCGGAGGAAGGTGGTGGTGATGAAGCTGATCCGGTCCGACTCGAAACCGCCCGCCCAGAGATCGTCGGTCAGAAATAGGTTTTTAACGTCGTCTTCGTCCTCTCCCGCATAAAAAGGAACGTAGATGCCGCTCAATTCCCGCTCCAGCCCCCCCAGCACCACCCGCGCCGCCTGGTAGGCGTCGGAACCGGTGCGGTAGCGGCGGCTGGAGCCGACCACGGTGGAAAAGGACCAGTAGACCGAGGAAAGGATCACCGCGGTGAGGGCGGCGGCGATCAACAGTTCCAGAATGGTGAACCCGGCTTGCCCCGGGGAGGCGGCGCTCTTATTCAACCGGCTTCTCCTCGGGTTCCGGGTATTCGAGGTTGACGATATAGGTGGAGAAGGCGACCTTCCTCCCCTCTTCCTCCCCTCCCTCGGGGAACGAAACCCCCTCGACCTGGGCCAGGGATTCGGCCACCTCGCCGACCGCCGCCTTCCAGCGCAGATGTTCCCATTCCTCCACGACCCCGCCGTAGTCGCCCTGGGCGGCGGGAAGTCCGATCGCCTCCACCGTCGCCAGAGCGGAAGCGGCCGCCAGCGTTTCTCCGGTGCGTTCCTTGGATCGGGCGAAATTCTTCAGGACCGAACCGTGGGTGAGCAGGAGGGGGGAGAGGGATATCCCCAGCAGAGCGACCGCGACCATGACCTCGATCAGGGTAAACCCCCGGGCCCCGGGAAACGACTTCTCAGCCCTTGATCTCAACCTCGCTTCTCCCCACGTACGGTTTGAGGTTGATGATGTAGCGGCGGCCGAAATCGTCGGCGCTGCGCAGCACGATCTCGGCCCCGTCCGAATTTCCGCCGGGATAGAAGTAGATCGGGGAGGAGACCGTTCCCGAGAGCCGCAGCCCCTCGGGGATGGCCTGGGGGGCGCCCAGCCGGCCCGGGACCGTTTCCTGGGAACCGTCGGCGCCCAGGCGCCCCAACCGGAAGGTCTTGTCGTTGCGGTCGAGGTAGACCAGGTAGATCCGGCCCTCGAGGACGGCTCGGGCCCGGGCGTAGTCCAGGGTGCCGGCCAGCCGCCGGGTGAACCCCACCGCCTTGCGGGAAGAGATCAGCCCGGTGAACCGGGGGAAAACCACCAGGGCCAGCACTCCGATCAGGGCGGCCACGATCGCCAGTTCCAGGAGGGTGAACCCCCGGTTTTCGGGGCGGCGGCGCATGACGTCGAGGGCTCCCCGGCCTCAGTTGGCGATATCCTGGTTCTCGCCTTCGCCGCCGGGGGACGCGTCCTTGCCGTAGGAGACGATGGTGTAATCGGCTCCCTCGGCCCCGCCTTTCGTGTAGATGTAGGCGTTCCCCCAGGGATCCTTGGGAATCTCCTGCTTCTTCAGGTAGGGCCCCGACCACCCGTCCGTGCTTCCCTCGGCCCGGACCAGGCCGTCGAGACTGCCGGGATAGTCGTAGACGTCGGCGTAGTACATCTCCAAGGCGTCGGCGAACGCCTGGATCTGGGCCTGGGCGGCGGCCTGCTTTCCCCGCCCGATGCGCTTCATGAAAGCCGCCCCCACCACCGCGGTCAGGAGCCCGATGATGGCGATCACCACCATCAGCTCGACCAGGGTGAACCCCGCGGACCGTTGTCGTGCGTTCTTTCTTTTCATGCTACCTCCCCCCGGCGCCGGAGAGAGACCCGGAGGGTTTCCCCGCCGCGCTCCCGGCGCCGGTTTTCGTTTTGTTCGTCACGAGCGTCTTCCTAGATCTGAATATCGGACATCTGCAGAATCGGCAGCAGGATGGAGATGACGATAAATCCCACCACCACCCCCATGAACAGGATCATGATCGGCTCCAGCACCGTGGTCAGAACGCTGACCGAAGCCTCGACCTCGTCTTCGTAGGCCTGGGCCATCTTGAAGAGCATGTCCTCCAGAGCCGCGCTCGACTCCCCTACCGAGAGCATGTGCACCACGATCGGGGGGAACACCCGGCTCTGCCGGAAAGGCTCGGCGATGGATTTCCCGGCCCTGACCGCGTCCTTGGCCTGTTCGATGGCCTCTCCCACCGCCTGGTTGTTGACGATGTTCTTGACGATGTCGAAGGAGTGCAGGAGCGGCGTCCCGCTGGAGAGGAGGATGCCCAGCGTGCGGCTGAAACGGACGATGGTGAGCTTGCGGAAAATGGGGCCGAAGATGGGGATCTTGAGCTTCCAGCAGTCCACCAGGTACCGGGCCCGCTTGCCCCGGGACCAGACCCGGTAGATCAGATATACCCCCCCCAGGACCAGGAGAATCAACCACCAGTATTCCTGGACGAGCGTGCTGGCGTTGATCAGGATCCGGGTGGGCAACGGCAGCGCCTTCTCGGTGTCCTCGAAGAGGACGATGATGGTGGGGACGACCTTGATCAGGAGAAACGCCACCACGAGCACGCCCACCATGGATACCACCACCGGGTAGAGCATGGCCCCCCGGACGGTGCTGCGCAGCTTGAGGTTCTTCTCCGCCAGGTCCGCCAGACGGCCCAGCACCATCTCCAGCGCCCCCGCGGTTTCGCCGGCCTTGACCATGTTGACGTAGAGGGGGGAAAAAATCCGGGGATGCTCGGCCAGGGCGTCGGCGAAGGTGGAGCCGGCGTTGACCTGGTCCCGGATCTGGATCACCACCCGCTTGAGGGGGTTGCCTTCGAACTGTTCGATCAGGGCGCTCAGGGAGGGGACCAAAGGCATCCCCGCCCCAACCAGGGTGGAGAGCTGGCGGGTGAAGACGGAGACGTCGGAGGCCTTGATCCTCCCCAGGATGCGGGAGACGTTGACCTCGCTCTGCAGCCCGATCTTCTCCTCGCTGCGGACGATCTCGGTCGGGTAGAGGGCCTGGCGCCGGAGTTTGGTGCGGGCGTCGGCCGGGGAATCGGCGTCGATGATCCCCGTCACCTGGCTCCCTTTCCCGTTCAATGCCTTGTATTCGAAAACCGCCATCCGTCTTCCCGTCCCGTTCGCCGGGCCGCTCCCGGCTTCAGACCTCGATGATATCTTCCTGCGTGACCCGGATCACTTCCTCGACGGTCGTCTCTCCGCTCACGACCTTGCGGGCCCCGTCCATTCTCAGGGTGCGCATCCCCCGCTTGAGGGCGGCGCGCTTGATCGTGCCCACGTCCACCCGCTCCACCACCATCCGCCTGATCTCGTCGTCGACCAGCAGCAGTTCGAATATGGCCGAACGCCCCATGTAGCCGGAATGAAAACACTTCTCGCATCCCTTTCCCCGTACCAGGGGGCGCCCCTCGAGCTGGTCGAGGGCGAGGCCGATGCTTTTGAGTTCCTCCTCGCTGGGCGCGTAGGACTCACCGCAGTGGGGGCAGATGGTGCGGACCAGGCGCTGGGCCATGATCCCCACCACCGAGGAAGAGACCAGGTAGGGCTCGACTCCCATGTCGATCATCCTGGTGATGGCCCCGGCGGCGTCGTTGGTGTGGAGGGTGCTGAAGACCAGGTGGCCGGTCAGCGAAGCCTGGATGGCGATTTCGGCGGTCTCGGTGTCGCGCATCTCGCCGACCAGGACGATATCCGGGTCCTGGCGGAGAATCGAGCGCAACCCGTTGGCGAAGGTGAGGTTGATCTTGGGAGCGACCTGGATCTGCCCGATCCCGGGCAGCTGGTACTCCACCGGGTCCTCGATGGTGATGATGTTCTTGTCCAGGGAGTTCATCTCGTGCAGAGCGGCGTAGAGCGTGGTGGTCTTTCCCGACCCCGTGGGCCCGGTCACCAGGATGATGCCGTGGGTGAGTTTCAACAGCCGGCGCAGGAGCTTAAGGCCGTCGTCGCCCAGCCCCAGATCGTGGAGCCCGAACAACTGGCTGGACTTGTCCAGGAGCCTCAACACGATCCGTTCCCCGAACGAAACCGGGATGACCGAGACCCGGATATCGATCTCCCGGTCGGTGATCCGGATCTTGATCCTGCCGTCCTGGGGGAGGCGCTTCTCGGCGATGTTGAGGTTGGCCATGATCTTGACGCGGGAGATGATCGAGGACTGGTACTGTTTGGGCGGGCTGAGGACCTCGTAGAGAACGCCGTCGATCCGGTAGCGGACCCGCAGGTCCTTTTCGAAGGGTTCGATGTGGATATCGCTGGCCCGGGCCTTGACCGCCTCGAAGATGATCAGGTTGATCAATTTGATCACCGGGGCCTTGGCGGCGATGTCCAGAAGGTCCTCGGCGGCGTCGGTGATGGTCACCATCTCCGGAGCGTCTTCGTCTTCCTCCAGCCCCTCCAACATGGCCTCGGCGGCGCCGTCGGCGTGTCCGTAGCAGCGGTTGGCGATCCGGACGATCTCCTCGGGCACCGAGACGATCACGTCCAGGTTGCGGTCGAGAAGAAGGCGGAGGTCGTCCAGAGGCTGAACGTCGAGGGGGTCGGCCATCGCCACCTTGACCGTTCCGTCGGCGGACGCACCCAGGGGGATAAGCCGGTTGGCCAGAAGAAAATTGAGCGGGACCCGGGAGACCAGCGCCTTGTCCACGCGCTCCTCGGTCAGGTGCTCCTCGAAGGGGAACCCCAGGCATTCGGCCAGGGCCCGGCGGACCTGGCTGTCCCGAACCAACCCGGCTTCGATCAGTTCCTCGGTCAGCGACCGGCTTTCGCCCGGAGACCATTTATCCAGAACCTTGTCCAGAGCCGGCCGGGCGAGGGCGCCGGCGCCGACCAGCTTCTCGGCTACTTCCTTTTCCAGAACCTCGTTCATCGCCTTTCTCCCGCCGGCCTACTGGCGCAAGCGCGCGGTCCCCCGTTTCGTCTCTTCCTCGTCGGGGCGGCCGAAGGTTACCCGGGGCAGGTTGTTGAGGAACCCCAGGGCGCTCCCGGAATCGGTTTCGGCCGGAACCGCCTCCGGCGGTTTTTCTTCGGAAGCGGCCGTCTCCGGTGCCGGTTCCGCGGGGGCGGAAACTTCCTCCGGCGCCGGTTTCGCCTCGGAAACGGCGGCTTCCGGGGCCTCGCCCGCGGGGGGCGCGGCCTCCGATTTCTCCTCGTACGCGGCCGCGGGAGCGGGCTCTTCCTCCTCCCCGGCGGCCGCCCGTTCTTCCCGGAGGACCCGGTCGAAGAAGGCGGAACCGGAATTCTCTTCCCGGTAGATGCTCTTGAGTTCGTCGAGGCGCTCCTGCTGCTTGCGCCGCGCCTCTTCTTCCCGCAGCCGGGTCTCGTTTTCGTCCTCGGAGAGGCGCAGGTCGATATAGGGCATTTCGTGCCGTTTCATCGCGGTCAGATCGGCGATCTGCTGGGTGGTTTTGACCACCCGGGGCGTGATGAAGACCAGGAGGTTGCGCTTGGCGGTGGTGTTGGTCTCCCAGCGGAAGAGATATCCCAGCAGGGGGATGTCGCCGAGGAAGGGGATCTTGTCCTCGGTCTGGGTCTTTTCGTCCTGGATCAGGCCGGAGATCACGATGGTGTGGTTGTCCTTGACGATGACGTTGGTTTCGGTGATGCGCTTGTAGGTTTCCGGGGTCAGGTAGTACCCCGACACCGATTGACCGATGATCGACGAAATCTCCTGGCTGATCTCGAGCCGGACCATGCGGTCGCGGCTGATGTGGGGGGTGATCTTGAGTTTGATCCCCACGTCCTTATACTCGATGTCCTGATAATCGTTGTTGTTGTCGTTGCTGTTGATCTCGATCTTGCTCACGTAGGGGATGTTCTTGACCACTTCGATCGACGCTTCCTCGTTGTCCATGGTCAGGACCTGGGGAGTGGAGAGGATATCGACGTCCTGGTTGGTCTGAAGGGCATGGATGAGCACGGCCAGGTCGGGGATGCTGGTGCCGGTGCCCGCCATCTTCTGAACGAACCCCATGGTCCCCCCGGAAAGGCCGCTGGTGACGATGGCGGTGGGATCGGAGGCCTGAGCGGCGAGCATGGAGGAGAGGGCGTTCCCGCTGGAAGACCAGCTCGAACCTCCGTAGCCCTGGGCGTTGCTGCGGCCGGCGCCCATGGAAGAATAACCCTGCCCGGTGGGAAGCCCCTGGGTCTGCCCCTCGTTGCCGATCGACTGGATCTCGACGCCGAGTTCGAAGGACTTGTCGTAAGCGACTTCGGCGATCAGGACCTCGACCAGGACCTGGTCGCGCATGATGTCCAGCTGCTTGATGATGTTCTGCAGGGAGGCGTAATCCTCGGGGGTGGCGTCGATGATCAGGGAGTTGGTGGCCTTGTCTTCGCTGATGAGGGGGACGACCTCCCCTCCCGTGGTTTTGCGCTTGCCGATGACGTTGTTGAGGACCTTGGATATCTCTTCGGCGTCGGAGTTCCGGAGAAAATAAACGTGGATGTTGGTGCGTTCGGTTTCGACGTCGAGCTTCTTGATCAGTTCGATGACCTGGCGGGTGTCTTCGGAGTTGGCGAGGATGATCAGGGAGTTGGTCCGTTCGTCGGCGATGAGCTTGAGAGTCGATTCCGTGGGCTGCAGCTGCTGGCGGTTGCGGCGGCGGGGGGTGGGGGGCGTCCCCGGAACCGTTCCGGCTTCCTCGATGACCTGGGTCAGTTCCGCCGCCAGGGTCTCGGCGGCGGCGTAGCGCAGGGGCAACACCGTGATTCGGGTCTCGTAGCCGGGAACGTCGAGTTCCTTGATGATCTTGACCAGCCGGTGGATGTTGGAGGAAACGTCGGTCACGATCAGGGTGTTGGTCATGGGATAGGGGATGACGCTGGCCTCCTTGGAGAAGAGCGGCCCCAGGGCGGCCCGGACCTTCTCGACCTCGGCGTACTCCAGGGGAATGAGCTGCGTGATCAGGGTGTCTTCGGGCACGATCTGTTCCAGGTTGTCGCCGACCGCGGTCTGGATGTTCCTCTGGCTGCCCAGGCGCTTGGTCGAGACCTTGATCACTTTCCCCGAGGGGACGGCGGTGAACCCGCGCACTTCCAGGATCGATTCGAAGACCTTGTAGGCCTCGTCCAGGGGGATCATGGTGGGGGAGATGACGGTCACCGTGCCCCGGACGTCGTTGTCGACGATGAAGTTCTTCCCGGTCAGATCGCTGATGTACTTGATGACCAGCCGGATGTCGACGTTGTCGAAATCCATGCTGACCATGCCTTCGTCGTCCGCCGGCTGCTGCGCCCGGACCGGCCTCCCGGGAAAAGCCAGTCCCAGGAGGCAAAGAAGGAGGACGGGTAGTGTGCGGATTCCGTGGTTTTTTCTCATGCGGTTTCCCCTGCTCGATGTTGGCTCTGTAATCGGCTTCGTTTCCCGGGCCCGCGCGGGCGCCCGTTGCCGATTCGTTTCATTGCGTCGGATCCAGTTCCTGGTCCTGGACCAGATATTCCAATTGAACGTGCCGGTCCCCCCGGAGGACGTCGACGACCACCGTCTGCGCGTCCTGGATCTTGAGGAGGATGTCCATGGCTTCCTGTTTGCCGGTGATGGTCAACCCGTTGACTTCCTGGATCACGTCCCCCTCCCTCACCCCCAGCTTGTAGGCCAGGTGCTCCCGGGGCAGGACGACGATCTCGTAACCGGAGGCCGGCCCCCGGGTCCGCCCCTGGGGCGGATACCAGGGACGGCACCCCACCGTCCGCAGGGAGCCGATGACGTCGTCGGGGACCAGCCGGAAGTTCTCCCCCCCGCGGGCCAGCTTCTCCAGCATCTTCTCGTTGACCAGCTTCCACATCCCCCGGCGGCTGACCAGCCAGCGGTTCGGCCCCAGTTTCTTGAAGACCCGGGAAAAATGGAGCCGGTTTTCCGGGACCGGGATGTGGCCGATGAACGACGAGATCACGTGGCGGCGGCCGTTGTTCTCCAGGGTGACGTCGATGCGGTCGATTTCGACCACCCGCCAGCCCCGGATGACGTCGTCGAGGCGGTAGATCTTCTGGGTCTTGCTGGCCAGGTCCTCGATGATCGCCCAGCTGCGGCGGGGATCGTCGAAGACCGAGGTTCCCTTGAGTTCGAGGCGGGGCGGCGGCGCCGTCGGGGGCGGCGGGGTCGGGGGCGCTTTTTCCTCGGGCGGCTGGAACTTGGTCTGCCAGAGGTTGCGCGCGAGGATGGCGCCGTAGTAGCCGGGGCCGGGAGCCGAAGCTTCCCCCCCGGAGCCGCCGTCGTGCTCGTAGGTCACCGACGCGCCCACCTCGCCGGCGCGGGGCGGAACGACGATGGTCCAGATCAGATACCCCACGCCGGCGGCCAGGACGATCCCCAGGAAGTAATTGACGAAGCTGATGTAGCGGCGCGGTATCACTCCCCCCCCTCCGTCCCGGCGGCGGCCGAGGCCGCGCGCTCGCGGCGGACCCGCCGCGCCAGTTCGTCGACCTGGAACGCGGGGGGGAGCAGGACCGCTTCGCCCTCCCGCTTGCGGCCGGCATTGAGCAGGAACCGGAAATCGCCGTGGAGGTCCCTGACCAGCTCGCGGTAGCGGGACCCGGGGGAGAGCGTCCGGGTGAGGGAGAGGGCCCGCCCCTGAAGGTCGCGGGAAACGATGTCCTCCAGCAGTTCGTCCCAGGTCCCGTAGCCGCCGGCCTCCAACCGGTCCAGGACCTCCTCCACCTGCTCCAGGTAGTCGACCAGGACCGCGTCCGGGTCGCGGACGGGCGACGGGGAAAACGTCAGGGCCTCGGTGAAGGAGGGAGCCGGCCGGCGGACGAGGAAAAACCAGCCCGTCCCGGCCAGCACGACGACGGCGGCGGCCGCCGCCGCCACCCGCGCCAGGGGAAGAATCGGAAAGACCGGGGGCTTTTTAAGTTCCTGTTCCAGCCGCTCCACCACGGCGTGGTCGGCGGCGGGGGAGAACACGGGGGGAGCGGCGGGGAGAGACTCCCAGGCCCGGGAGAGTTCCTCGCGGTAAGCCCGGCAGCCGGGGCAGTCCTCGAGGTGCTCGCGGACCCGCTCGGAAAAGCAGTCGGGCCCCGCGATCCCCAGGATCCGGTCCCGCAGGAGTTCCCGCACGGATCGACAATTCTCAGGTTGTTTCTTCATTCCCTTCATCGAGGTAGCGGCTCAGGCGCAGGCGGAGGTGCTCCAGGGCGTAATGCAGCCGCGACCTCACCGTCCCCGGCGGGACTCCGGTAACTTCGGCGATTTCACGGTAGGTCAGCCCGTTGATGCGGTTCAAAACAACCACCTCGCGGTGCGCCGCGCTCAATTCCCGCAATTCCCGGTCCAGCATTTCCCGGAACTCGGCGGCGGCGGCCTCGTCGCCGGGGCCGGGCCCCGGATATTCCAGCAGGTCCCCGTGGGTCGTTCCTTCCTCCTCTTCGGACGTCAAAGGCGCGTCCAGGGACCAGGTCCGTTTGCGTTTCATGCTCCTCAATTCGTCGCGGCAACGGTTGGCGGCGATGGCATAGAGCCAGGTCTTGAATTTTTTCCCCGCCCGGAACTTCGGCGCTCCGCGAAACACCCGTATGAACGTATCCTGATAAGCCTCCTGGGCCCGGTGGTAGTCCCGGATCATTCCCACCATGAACGCCATCAGGGGATCCCGGTAGCGTCCCATCAGCTCTTCCAATGCGCCCGTGTCTCCGCCGGCGCAGCGTTCGATCAGTTTCTCGTCGGTTTCAATCATCTCTTACTACGCCCGAAGACGGCAACCGGTTCATCCCTGAAGAGAAGCGGGCGGGTTTTTCTTCCCTTCGCGAAGAAAATCAGTATCTTATGGCTTCAATCGGCTTTTGTTAATCTAATTATACCCGAACCGGAAAGGACTTCGTCATGACCAGTTCCTACCGACTGATCCTGGCCTCCGTCTCCCCCCGCCGCAATCAGCTTCTGCGGAGCGCGGGACTCCGCTTCGAGACCCGCCCGGCCCGGACCGACGAAGCGACCTTTCCCGGCCGGCCGGCCCGGACGGTGGAATACAACTCCCGTATCAAGGCCGAGGCCGTCGCGGAAACCGATCCCGGGGCGATCGTCATCGGCTCCGACACCGTGGTCTTCCGCCGGGAGATTCTGGGGAAACCCGCCGACCTCCGGGAAGCCCGGCGGATGCTGGCCGAACTGGGGGGCAAAAGCCACAGCGTCTTCACCGGGGTGACCGTGATCTTCCCCCGTCCCCGGGAAACGGTCACGGGTTGCAGCGAAAGCCGGGTCCGGTTCAAGCCCCTCGACGACGAGACCATCGACCGTTACTTCGCCCTGGTCGATCCGCTGGACAAGGCCGGGGCCTACGCCGTTCAGGAGCACGGCGAACTCCTCATCGACCGGGTCGAGGGCTCCTACTCGACCGTGATCGGGCTCCCCCTGGAGTCCCTGGTCTCGATTCTCGAACGACACCCCGGATCGGGCCTTCCCGCCGACGGACTGAAACGGCTGGTCGCCGAACTGGGCAACCCCTTCGGCTGACCCGAACTCCGGGGGAAGGCGGAAAGAGGCATGACTTGAAGCCGACGTTCGAAGGATATCGCGAACAATGACGCCGCAGGCGATCGCGGGGCTGGCGGCGGCGGCGCTCGTCGCGGCGGCGGCGGGCCGCGCCGCGGAGTATCGGGACGGGACGTTCTTCGGAATGGCCCGTGACCAATCCTCGAAAACCTCGATCAAGCTTGAGGTGACGGTTCGACAGGGCAGAATCCGCGACATCGTCTTTCTGCAAACGCCTTCGTATCGGAAAAACCAGGCCGAAGCCGAGTTGATGCGCCAGCGGATCCTGGCGTCCCAGGAGACCGGCGTCCTTGCCACCGCCATGACCACCGCCCCTTCGCGCCTGGTCCGGGAAGCGGTCGCGGACGCGCTCTCCCGCGCGGACCCGGCGCCCGAGGCGTGGAGCGGGCCCGCGGAAACCGGCCCGAGAATCGAAATCGACACCACGCTGGGAACCATGGAAGCGGTCCTCTACCCGGCCCTGGCGCCCCTGACGTCGGAGAAGTTCCTTGCCCTCGTCCGGGAAGGATATTATGATAAATGGATAGTGCGAAAGACGATCGCCCGGACCCTGCTCCAGGTCGCTCCCGGAACCGGGAGCCGGGTGGAGGGGGGAGTTCAGGCACTGGAGCCGCCGGCCGCGGGGGCCGGTTTCGATCGGGTGGGAATGATCGGAATATCGCGCGACGAGGTCCCGGGGTTCGTGGTCAACGCCGCCAGGGCGCCGTGGTTGGACGGGCAGTACGTGATCGTGGGAAGAATAACCCGAGGGTTCAAGATCATCGCCGAGATCGCCTTGAACGGGGGGACCCTCGGGGAAAACACGGAGATAACGAGCATCCGCCCGGCCGGGGCCGCGCGGGATTGAGATGAAAGCACGGGCCATCATCGCAGGGATTCTGGCGGGAACGCTCGGGGGCGCCGCGGCGGTTCCGGGGTTCACCGTGAAAACCGGCGAAAACGGCGGATTCGCCCATTGGGGCGACGGCGGCGGCACCATATTCTACGAAGTGGCGGACCCAACCGAGGCGATCGGAGACCGGGAACTGAACCGTATCGAAACCGCCTTCCAGACCTGGGCCGCGCCTGCTCACGGAACCGTCCGTTTCGTCTTCACCGGCCGCACCCGCAGGCCGCGGGCCGAAAAAGACGACCGCAACCTCCTGGTCTGGCGGAAAGATTGGCCCTACGGGGCCGACAACCTGGCGATGACCACCACCTGGATGAACCCGGAAACCGCCGCCATCGACGAAGTGGACATCGAGTTCAACGCCCGCGACTACGACTGGACGGACGGCGGACCGGTCGATCTTCTCACCGTCGCCCTCCACGAAATCGGCCACCTGCTCGGCCTCGGACATTCCTTCTACGCCGAAGCGGCGATGCACGACTCCCTGCCGCCGGAACATCCGATCAAGCGGACGCTGAGCCGCGACGACCTCGACGCCGTGGCGTTTCTCTACCCGGTGCGGAACTGTCATTTCTCGGTCTATCCCCTCGCCCCCGCCCGCCGGAGCCGGGCCGAGGTCTCCCGGCTCCCCGGGCCCGGCTCACCGTCCTTTCAGCGTTCGATCGCCCTGGCCGCCGTCGACGCCGACCGCGACGGCGTCGTCGACCAGGTCGCGGCGGCTTGGAACGGCGCCAATGGGCGCCCCCGGTTCGAAGTCCGGGATTTCCGGCCCGACGGCCCCGGCCGTTATCCCCTGGTCCTGGGGCCCGTCGCTCCTCCCGAACTGAAGGGAGTGCGGGCCTTGGCCGGGGTCGACCTCGACGGCGACGGTTTTGTCGCCGAACTGGCCGCCGTCACCGGCGACGGGGAACGGGAGACGGTGCGGTTCTTCGATCTTCTCGATCCGGCCGGGGGCCCGGCGGCCGAACTCGATCTGGGACGTTCCCCCGCCTGCAACGTGGTGGGGATCGCCGCTCTCAACGTCCCCGGGGAAGCGGCGCTGGCGATCCTGCGGGCCGAGCGCGACGGTTTCCTGCTGGAAATCGTCCCCCTTCCGGACCCCGGCGAAAAACGGCGCGCGGAACCGACCGCCAGCCTGCGCCTTCCCGGCTTCGGGAACGGTTCGCGTCTGCTGGGGATAGCTTCATCCCCCGACGCCGACGTCCGGGAACTGCTCTTTCTGGAGTACTCGCCGGAAGACGGCGCCTGGATACACGGTTTCGACCTGGAAAGGGATCTTTCGGGAGCCGTGACGGACCTTTCCTATAATTCGTCGTTCCCCGCCGGGGAAGAATCCGGCGCCCTGCTCTACCGGATGGCGGTGATGGATCCCGACCGCGACGGCTGGGCCGACGAGCTGGTCATCCTCGGCGTTCACTGATCTTCCCGGGCGGGAGCGCCTAGCTCCAGATACGAACAGGCTTCGGGCAGAAACCGCTCGATCTCCCGGATCCGGTCGGCGGTGGCGGGGTGGGTGGCCAAAAACTCCGGAGGTTCGGTCCCGGGGGCACGCATCATCCTCTTCCAGAAAGGGACCGCCTCCCGGGGATCGTATCCGGCCCGGGCGGTCAGGATGAGGCCGATCCGGTCGGCCTCGTACTCCTGGGTGCGGCTGTAGGGCAGAAGAATGCCGATCCTGCTTCCGAGGCCGTACGCGGCCAGGGCCAGCGCCCGGGTGGTCTCCGGCTCGTCCTCCAGAGCCGCGGCGAGGGCGACGGCCCCCATTTCCGCCAGGAGCAGCTGGCTGAGGCGCTCGTTGCCGTGGCCGGCGATGGCGTGCGCGATCTCGTGACCGATAACCACCGCCAGGCCGTCGACGTTTTCGGTGTAGGGCAGTATCCCGGTATAGACGGCGATCTTGCCCCCCGGAAGACACCAGGCGTTGGCGGTCTCGTCGTCCTCGATGAGGGTGAACCTCCATTGATATCCGGCGATCCGTTCCCCGTAGCCGAGTTCGCGCAGGAAATCCTCGGCGGCGGCGGCCAGGCGCTTGCCCACCCTTCTCACCTGCCCCGAAGCCCGGGGGTCCGTGGAGATCTCCGACTGGGAGAGAATCTCCCGGTAGGACGCGATCCCCAGCCGTTGCACCTCGTCGTCGGAGAAAAGGCTGAGCTGGCTGCGGCCGGTGTGGGGGACGGTGGCGCAGCCGATAAGCGCGGCGGCCATGGATGCCGCCGCCGGAAAAAGCGACCGGGCGAGACGGTTCACGGGAAAACCGCTCCTTCCCCGGCGGGGCGGACCCGGAAAACGCGCGCCCCCACCCCTTCGCCCGGGTCGAAACGTTCGGCGATCGGATAGAAGCTCGTCAACGAGGCCGGTTCGTAATTAAGCCGGTACAGCAGGGTTTTTTTCAGATCGCTCAGTTTCCGGATGTGAGCGGGCTGGGGGCCGATGACGGTATTGCCCCGAATGGCGAAGCGGTCGTGGAGAGGGTCGACCGCCGTCACCGCGAAACAACGGGTGTTGATTTCGAGAAGATCGACTCCGCGCTCCCGCAACCGCCTCCAGGCCGAATCCTCGTCCAACCAATATACCCGGTTGACGTCCACGTCGATCCGTTCGGGGGTGGTCAAGGGCCGCAGGGAAGTCACGGCCCGGATGAAGAAACCCTGATTCCACGGGGCGAAAATCACCTCTCCCGGGCGGGTGAGGGGCGCCAGGCTCCGATAGAGTTCATATTCCACCTGGGAGCTGCTGGTTCCGGCCGTGCTCCAGCACCAGAACGCGGACAACGCCGCCGG
Organism: bacterium; assembly: GCA_035380285.1. Taxonomy (NCBI): domain Bacteria; species bacterium. Next base: position 53,701 of record DAOSXE010000015.1, read on the forward strand.
GACCAGAAACCACGCGTACCGCCAGGCGCGGCGGGGCAGGAAGAAAAACCAGACCCAGACCGGCGCGGCGGCCGCCTGGATGCGGGTGGCCCACAGCGACGCCAGGGAAGGCCCGCCCGCGAAGAAAACGGCTGCGAAGGGCATCTCCAGCCCCAGGAAGGAGGCCGCGGACGGTGCCAGCAGGTTGAGGGCGACGAAACCCAGACCGGCGGCGGCCGCGGCCAGACCGGGACCGAGACCGATGCCGGCCAGGGCGACGCCGGCCAGGGCGGCCAGGGCCGGATCGAGAAGACGCGCACCCCGGTTGACCGCGAAGGCGACGGCGGCGGCGGTGAGCGCCACCACCGCGGGGAAAAACTCCCGGCGGGCGGCGGAGCGGTACAGGCCCCAGGGAACCAGGAAAAGAAAGAGCCCGTAGCGGTTCCACAGCCCGTTGGGCGGGAAAGGCTGAAGGTCACCCACCCCGATCCTCACCTGGGCGGCGAGGTCGATGCCGCGGACCCGGGCGGCCAGGGGGGCCAGCCATTCCAGAAGGCGGGCCTGAAAGAGCAGCCCGAGCCCGGCCAGGAGCAGGACCAGGCCGGCGAAATACAGAAACGGACCGAAGCGGCGGCGAGAAGACCGTCCCAGGGCGCGCGCGGGAACGTACAAAAGCGCCGCCAGAAGCCCCCCGGCCGCCAACGGCCCCACCATGAGGCCGGCCCCGAGCGCAAGCACCGCGGTCGCCCCCCAGAAGAGCCGGCTCCCGCCCCGTTCCCAGGCGGCGACGGCCCCCAAAAACACGAGGGTCAGTGGCAGCCCGGCCAGGTCGTGGGAGAAGTTGGCCAGGCAGAGGGTGAGCGGAGCGGGAAGAAAGGCGAAAACCAGGCCCGCCCACCACCCCGACTCCCTCCCGGCGCAGCGGCCGACCCACACCGCCACCAGCAGCGCCGTCAGGGAAGACAGGAGCACGCCGGTCAGAACCACGGCGGCATAGAGGGGGGCTCCTCCGAAAAACAGCCCGGGAAACCGCAGCAGCCAGAACGTCGGATCGAACGGAGAGAGACGCTCGCTTCCCCCGGCCACGCCGTAATAGTACCAAATCTCGATCAGATGAGACGCCTGCCAGCCGTTGCGCAGAAAGAAAGCCGCGTTGAGAACGGCGCGGACGGCGAAAGCGGCCGCGAAGACGGTCCACCAAGGGAACCGCCTATCGTCATCCGGCCGTTCGAGCCCGGGAAACGCTGTCGGATTCGTCTTCTTCATGGTCCGGACGGCGCCGGCATCCGGGCGCCGGGGCGCTCCCGGCGCCCGGATGCCAGTATACCAGAGAATGACCCGCGCGCGGGCACGGGCTCATCGGGGAAAATCGTAGAAAAACCGGTCCGCCAACCGGTCCGCTCCCCCCCTCAACGCCGCCCCGACCAGCCAGGGGCGGCGAAGCAGGTACCAATCGCCGAAATAATCGAACTTGCGGCAGGAGGTGGTGATAAAGGCCCGGTACAGGGTCCGGAATCTTCGGCCGGTGCGACGGCCGTGGGCGCGCAGCCGACGGGCAAAGTCGATATCCTCGCCTACGCGGCGACCGGGATCGAAACCGCCCACGGCTTCGAAATCGCGGCGGCGGCACCAGAACAGACCCGCCGAAAGCCCGATCGGGACCGAACAGTAGATGAGAAGCCCGGTCAGCGCGATTCCCAGGGAAAGCCGTTCGGGCCGGATCATGACGCCGCCCCCGACGCACCGGGGGTTTCGCAACTTCCGTTCGATCTCGGAGAGCATGTTGTCGGACATGACGCTGTCGGCATCGACGGTCACCAGGATCTTCCCGCGGGCGAGACGGGCCCCGGCGTTGCGGACCAGGGAAAGGTTCCGGGCGTTTTCGACCGCCACCTGCGCTCCTCGGGCCCGGGCGATCTCCCCGGTCCCGTCGGTGCACCGGTTGCAGACCACGATGGTTTCCACCGCGCCCGGGCAGGCGCGCGAGGCGCGGGCGGTGGCATCGAGGCAGGCGCCGATCCGCTCGCTCTCGTCCCGGGCGGGAACCACAACGGAAAAAAGAGGCGCGAAGGTTTGTGCGGGAACGGCCGTCAATTATCCCGAGGCTCGCCGCCGGGCCTGAAGAGGTCGAGGAAACGGTCCTCGTATTCCTCGTAGATTCCCCAGTGATCGAGTTCGGCCTTGAGGTGAGCCGCCAGGGCCAGATCCCGTTCCACCTGCTTGAACAGCTCCTCGATCCGGGCGATTACTTCCCCCGGCACCGGCTCGTCCTCGTCCCATTCCTCGTCGTCGGAATAGGCCAAACCTTCCTCCCCCTCATCCATTTCCTCGAAATCCTCGTCGTCCATGGGCATCAACGAGGCCATGGTCTCCTGGGCTTTCTTCCCCATTTCCGCCACTTCCTGATCGAAACGGACGATCGCTTCTTCGAACCCCCCGGCTCCGAAGGGCAGGTTGAGAAACTTGGTCAGAACCTGAAGCAGCGTCCTGGACGTGCGGGGGTTTTCGAAATTGATCGTATAATAGGGGACTTCCCCCAGAAGACACATGCCGGGCAGGTTTTCCCGGGCGGCGGCGCCCAGGAGGAGGCCGTTCAGCCCGCTGATCTGCCCGGTCTTGAGCAGGCGCATTCCCGCCTGGCGCAGGTGGTCGCGGAGTTCGGGGCTGTTGGCCACCCCCCAGAAACCGGGGGTCTCCCGATGCTGGATGGGGCTGGGAGCGGCGGCGAAGGTTATGATCCGGTACACCCCCATCCGCCGGGCCAGGCCGATCGCTTCGGCGGCCATCCGGGCCTGATGGGAAACGTCGGGCTGGGCGTCCCCGGAGAGGAGGATGAGGTCACCCCCGGAATAAACGTTCTTCCAAAAATAAAAATTGGTTTCCGGAAGGTTGGGGACACGGGCCAGACCGGCATCGACCTCGATGCTGTTGGGGGCGAAATAGTCCTCGGCGTGAACGTAGGCAAAACGCTCAGCTCCCAGAACCTCGATCAGATACGAGACGATCTGGGAGGCCACGTACCCCATCCCCGGCCATGCGGCCAGGAGTTGGGGGTGCTTGAGACGAGGATTTTTCAGATAAGTGATCATCGACGTTCGCCGTTTCAGAAGAACCAGAGCAGGAAGGCAAGGACCGCCGACCCGACCAGAAGCGCTCCCAGCCAATGTCTCCAGCCGTACAGCAGACCGGTGAGCGGGCCGACCGGCTCTTCCAGCAGCTCCCCGCAGTAGATGCAGTTCAGGTTTTCGTCCGGGGTGGGCTGGCCGCAGTGAGGACAGCGCACCAGCCCCGGTCCGGGGTCATTTCCCCTTCTCAAGCTTCTCGGCCTGGCGTTCGTAATCCCTGGCCGCGGCCTCGTGTCCCCGGGCGCGGCTGATCCGGGCCACCAGTTTCAGGGCCTCGATCTTATCCCGGAGAAACGAACCCTCGGCGGTCTTGGTCGCGGCCCGGGCCAGCTGGACCGCGCTTTCGGACATGCCCCGCTTGAACTGGGCCTCGGCCATATTGACCAGGACCAGGGTGTTGCCGGGGAAAGTCACCAGCAGCTGCTCCAGGACTTCCTTGGCCGCGGCCAGGTCTTTTTTCTTCTCCAGTTCGAGGGCGAGCCCGGTCAGGCAACCGAAGACGTCCAGGTTCTTCCCCAGAGCTTCGCGGATACGTCCGTGAACCCCGAGCTTGAATTCGTCTCCCAGGCCCCGGTAGGCGGCTTCCAGGATGCTGTGGGCGTGAAGAACCTCCATGGGGTAGTAGAACGGGGTTTCCGAGAGACCGTCTTCGGTCAGTTCCGCGGCTTTCTTGAATTCGCCCTTTTTCAGGCGATATTCCCCCATGGCCAGCTTGGAACGGGAATCCCAGGGCTCGCGCTTCTGCTTCTGGATGGCGCGGATCCGGTCCAGCCAATCCTTGGCCTCGTCCAGCTTCTCCTCCAAAAGGCAGAGTTCGGCCAGCTGGATCATGGCTTGATAGGATTCGGGCTCCGTTTTCAGGATCCTGTTGAAGGTGCGGCGGGCGGAGGCGTAATCGCCGAGGTCGAGGTAGGCCAACCCGATCCACTTGACCGCGTCCATGTCGTCTTTCCTGATCTTCACCGCCTGCGTCAGGAATTCGATCGCGTCCTTTTTTCTGCCCACTTTCATGTAAAGACGCCCCAGGTCCTTGATCCGCCGGTGGGTGGCGCCGAAAACCCGGATCGCTTCCTTGAGGTTCTGAATCCCCTGCTGATGTTCGTCCATGACGAAATAGAGCTCGTAGAGGGCCGCGTACGAGCGCTCCTTCAGGGGACTGGTCCGGGGTATGTCCTTGAAGACGGCGACGGCCTCGGGAAGCTTTCCCCTCCGTTTATATATCCGGGCCAGGCGCACGTGCGCCGACCAGCTCTCCCCTTCCTTGACCAACTGCTTGTAGAGATCCACGGCGGAAGCCGATTTCCCCATCTCCTCATACACGCCGGCCAGCTGTTCCCGGATGAGCCGGTCCCGGGGAAAGACCGAGAGCGCCAGCTTCAGCACCGCCACCGCCTGCTCGTGCTCGCCCCGGCGGGCGAGCAGCGTGGCCAGGTGTTTATACGGCCCGTCCAGGCTGGGCCGATCGACGATTCGGTCCCGGACCTCGCGTTCCTTGGCCCCCTTCAATTTCAATTCCAGATCCTTGATCGTTTTCATCCTGACCCCCTTGGACGGTTGCAACTTTGATTTTCAGGATAGCGCAGCCCGAAGAAGCCAGGGAAGCAAAAAGCCTCGGCCCGGCGTTCGCGGCGTCGGCGACCGGGGCGCGGGAGGCGGGGCCGGGGCCCCGCCTCCCGCGCCGGGGAGAGGTCAATACTCGTAGACGCTCCCGCCGATGAATTCCCGCAGAAGGGAATCGGCGGGGATGACGGAATCGTCCTCGAGAACGTCGACCTGTTCCAGCCAGTCGAGGCAGCGACGGGCCCGGGCATGGGCATCCTCGCGGCCCGGAGAGGCAGCGAACGCCTCCACCGCCCGGCGCAGGCTCTCGTACGTGTATTTCTTATGTACGGGAAGCTCGTACGGCAGATAGCCGTTGATGACCGCGTCGGCCTCCTTGATGAAGGGAACGATGTACTTTTTTTCGGAATCCCGGACGTAATGCCAGTGTCCCACCGTCATTTCCGGGGAGTAGTTGCGGTGGAGGTTGTCCCGGACCATCCGCCGCAGGAGCCGGATGTCGGTCCAGGGAACGAAGTTCCCGTCACTGCCGGTCAGCTGACAGATCGCCTCGATATACACCCGGAACTGGCTTTTGCGGGGTACGCCCCGGGTCACCTGGTCGTGGAGGCCGTGGAGCCCCTCGACCACCAGGATTTCCCCGGGTGCGAGCTGCATCGTCTTGCCCGTTTCCTCGCGGCGGCCGGTTTTGAAGTTATAGACCGGCACCACCGTTTCTTTCCCGGCCAGGAGATCCTTAAGGTTCCTGTTGATGGTGGCGATGTCCAGGGCCCCGGGCGTTTCGAAATCATAGTCGCCGTATTCGTCCCGGGGCTGGTCCTTGAGGTTCCAGAAATAATTGTCCAGGGCCAGAAGCTGCAGTTTTTCGCCCGCGGTCCGCAAGGCCTCGCAGATCTTCATCGTGGTCGTGGTCTTGCCCGAAGAACTCGGTCCGGCCACGATCACGAGCCTGATCCGGTCCCGGTGGGAGAGGATCTCGCCCGCGATTTTCCAGATCGCGCCCTCGTAGGCGCGGTTCACGTCGCGGATGACCTCCCCGTACCCTCCGAAAGCGAGTCTCCGGTTGATCCCCTCGATGCTGTCGACGTCGCGTTCACGGTTCCAGGACCGCGACCGGGTCACGATTTCCATGCGGTAGAGCTCTTCCCAGGTCACCCCCGGCGAGGAAGCCTGCTTCGGAGAGGGCTTCGTGCCCGCGCTCTTCTTCGCCGCCGTCTTTTTCGCGACCGCTCGCTTGACCGCGGTTTTCTTCGGGGACACCTTCTTCGCGGCGGTTTTTTTGACCGCGGCTTTCTTCGGGGGCGCCTTCTTCGCGGCGGTTTTTTTGACCGCGGCTTTCTTCGGGGGCGCCTTCTTCACGGCGGTTTTTTTGACCGCGCTCTTCTTCGCCGCCGTCTTTTTCGCGACCGCCTGCTTGACCGCGGCCTTCTTGGGGGCGGCCTTCTTCGGGGCCGCTTTCTTCTTGGTCGGCATCAATACCTCCTGGATGCTCATCCGCTACGGCTGCAGAAGGGTACGCCCGGGCGGCCGCAGCCGGGCCGCCCGGGCGTTGACCCGCGCCCGGCGGGCGCGGGAACTGTGCGTACTCGGTGTTACTTTTTCTTGGCAGACTTTTTGGCGGCTTTCTTCGGAGCCGCTTTCTTGGCCACTGCCTTCTTGGGGGCGGCCTTCTTGGCGACGGCCTTCTTCGGGGCCGCTTTCTTGGCCACGGCCTTCTTGGGGGCGGCCTTCTTCACCGCGGCTTTCTTCGGGGCCGCTTTCTTGGCCGCGGCCTTCTTCGGCGCCGCTTTCTTGGCGGCGGCCTTCTTCGGCGCCGCTTTCTTGGCGGCGGCCTTCTTCGGGGCGGCTTTCTTCTGGGCGGGCATCGTCTGCCTCCTTGGTGTTGCCATGGCTGCCGAAACCCTCACCCGGACAGCGACAGCCGCTCCGCCCGGGCGGGCCGGCCGGACACGAAAACCGGCCGGACCCTACTATTCTCTTTCTTGGCGCCAAGTTTTATTCCTTCCCCGCATGTTGTCAACATTGATTTCGCATCGATTTTTTAAAAGCGGCGGCCGGGGCGCGAACCCGGGCGCGCGACGACGACCGGGCGCGGGGGCGGAGCGGGGAGCGGACTCGGACGGCGAACGGCGGGGGCGGCGGGGCGGGGCCGACTTTTTCTCGACAACAACGCGCCGGCTGGTAAAAGATATCTCTTGGAAAACGAACCGAGAAAATCCCATCGGGAAACATCGAGGATGAAAATCACCGCCATCGTCGCCCGCGGACGCGACGCCGGGACCAGGTTCGAGGAGGTCGAACTCGAAGAACACGAAATCGACGAGGGACCGGGCTCGCCGGTTTTGAGCGCCACCGAGCGCCTCCCGGCCGGGCGCGCCACCTTCATGAACATCCCCCGGGGGTGGCGCTGGGATTGGCACTCCTCTCCTACCCGGGATTTCGTCTACGTGGTCGAGGGGCAGGTCACCGTCACCGTGGGAACGCGAGGAGCCGAGGAGAGCCGATCTTTCGGACCCGGAGAACTGTTCTGTTTCGACGACCCCGTGGGGCGGGGCCATCGGACGACGGTGGACCGGGCCAGCCGCCTGGTGCACATCCAGGGACTGAAGGATTCCTGAGGCGGCGGGGGGGCCCGGCGCGGCTTTGCCGCTTGAGCGCGCGGCCGGAAAGCCGTAGTATCGGAGCCGGGGGCCGAAACCAGAGCCGCATCCGGAGAATAAAAAATGTACGACTTTCTCTTGCCCGATCACTGGGTCTTGATCCTCCGCATCCTGGCGGCGGCCGTCCTGGGTGGAGCCGTCGGTTTCGAACGCGAACTGCACGGGCGCGCCGCCGGGCTCCGAACTCATCTCCTGGTCAGTACCGGCGCCGCCGCCTTCACGATCCTCTCCACCCACGTCGCCGAATTCGGAGTGGCGTGGGGAGGCGGGTTCAGCAGGGTCACCGATCCGGGCCGGATCGCCGCCCAGATCGTTACCGGCATCGGATTCCTCGGAGCCGGAGCCATCATCAAGGAGGGGTTCACGGTCCGGGGTCTGACCACCGCCGCCTGCCTGTGGGTGGCGGCCGCGATCGGCATGGCCAGCGGGGCCGGTTTCCTTCTCATCGCCGCGGCGGTGACGGCCATCTCCCTGGGCGCCCTGATCGGGCTGAATTATTTCGAAAAACTCCACCACCGGGACATCTACCGCGACCTGACCGTCGTTCTCCCCAACGACGCCGACGTCACCGGTCTCATCAACCTGGTGAAGAGAAAGCAGATCAGGATCCTGTTTTTCGATTTCACCCGCGACTACCTGACCCACACCACCACCGCCCAGATGTCGCTCAAGCTTTCCCACCGGGGCCAGGCGGAGCAGTTGTCCCACGACATCATCATCTCCCTGGAAACGAGCGGCATCCCCCTGAAATCGATCACGTGGTCGCATCCGTAACCTCCCCCGCCGGGAAGACGGGAGGGAGGAGGCGAAGCGCGGACGAAGGTTCCGAAGGCCGGTCGCGGCCGGGTTCCGGAGCCGAAAGAAATTGCAAGGAGCGGTTATGAAACACGAGGAGCTCAACCGGCGCCTGGAAGACCTGCACCGGGAACTGGCGGGCAGCGCGGAGCTGGACGAAGAGACCCGAAAGAACGTGCAGACCCTGATGGGCGACATATCCCGGCTCATGGACGGGAACGCCCGAAACGACGGCGGCGGGGGGTCCCCGATAGAAGCCGTCGAATCCCAGATCCGGGCGCTGGAGGTGCAACACCCGAAGCTGGCGGCCGCCCTGGGGCGCATCGTGGACATGCTCAGCGGCATGGGCATCTAAACCCTTATGCGCGGCCCCATGCTCGTCGCCCACCGGGGGGCCTCGGCCGCGGCCCCCGAAAACACCCTGGCCGCGGTGCGGGCGGCCTGGGAGGCGGGGGCCGACGCCGTTGAAGGCGATTTCCGCCTGACGCGGGACGGGGTCGTCGTCTGCATCCACGACGCCACCACCGCCCGCACCGCCGACATCGATCTGACCGTGGCCGCGGCGCCCCTGGCCCGGCTGCGGGAAGCGGACGTCGGCAGCGGCAAGGGACGGCGCTGGGCCGGAGAACGCATCCCCACCATCGACGAAGTCCTGGACGCCGTGCCCGCGGACAAGACCATCCTGATCGAGATCAAGGACGGCCCCGGTCTCGTCGTCCCCGTCGCCCGCGCCCTCAAGCGGGCGCTCCTGCCCCCCGAGCGCGCCGTGATCATCGCATTCGATCCCGCCGTGATCCGCCGGGCCCGGGAGGTCATGCCCGCGACGCGGCGCTACTGGCTGACCGGCCCCGAGGGATGCCGGACGGCGGAGGCGCTGGCCGGGTTCCTGGAGAAGATCGGCGCCGACGGAGCCGGGTGCCGTGTTCACCGGGGAATCGACCGGCGGTTCGCGGCGGCGCTGCGGAAAAGAGGCAAGGAGCTGAACGTCTGGACCGTCGACCGGGCCGACGCCGCCCGGCGGCTGGCCGCGGCCGGGGTCGATTCCATCTCCACCAACCGCCCGGGCCCGATCGGAGAGGCCCTGGAAGCGGCCGGCCTGCGAAAGGCGCGCCCCGGGGGCCCCGGAGACTCAGGAGGCTGAAATCGACCCGGCCCGGGGCGGTGGGGTCGCCGCCGCGGCGCGGTAGAGGGAGACCACGGCCCCGATCACCCGGCGGCTCTCCGACAAGGGGTAGCGGGGGGGAGCGTCGTCCAGGATCGATTCCTCCATCGCCTCCACTTCGCAGAGATACGGATCGACCTCCTCGGTTTCGATGATCTCCTCGCGGTCGTCGGGGAAGACCCGGATGATCCCGCTGGTTTTCCCGTCGAGGTTGGGCTGGAAGGGGTTGGGGAGGATCAGGCGCCCTCCCTCCCCCACCACCTCGGCCCCGACCCGGTAGGGGAGGCAAAACCCGCAGTCGAACTGGACCAGGGTCCCCGAAGCCATCAGGAACTGGCCGGCGAAGAGGCAATCGACCCCCGCGGCGTTGTGCTTCATGGCGCCCGCGAATTCCACGACACGGGAGGCGTCCAGGCCCAAAGCCAGAGAGACGGGGTAGACGCCCACGTCCCAGAGACACCCGCCCCCCAGTTCGGGGCACAGCCGGATATTCCCGGAGTCCTCGGACAGGGTGAAGGAATAATGGGCGCGGATCAGGCGCAACCTCCCCACGGCGCCGTCCTCGACCAGTTCGCGAAGGGAGAGAAACTGGGGGTGCATGCGGTACGCCATCCCCTCCATCAAAACCCGGCCGGCGGCGCGGGCGGCCGTTTCCAGTTCCCGGAGCCGGGCCGGGTCGAGGACCAGGGGTTTTTCGCAGAGAACGTGCTTGCCCGCCGTCAGGGCCCGGAGGGTCCATTCGTAGTGCAGGCTGTTGGGAAGCGGGATGTAGACGGCGTCGATCCCGTCGGATTCGATCAGCTCCCGGTAGGAGCCCGCCACCCGGGGGATGTTCCAGAAGGAGGCGAACTCCTCGGCCCGGGATCGATCCCTCCCCGCCACCGTCACCAGCTCGGAACGCTCCGAAGTCGCGAGCGCCGGAATCAACCGGCGGTTGACCCGGGCCGTGGAAACGATCCCCCAACGCACCTTGTCGCCGTTCATGCCCGCACCTCCCTTGACTCTCCCGCGGAAATAAGCAGGCGCACTCCCTCCCGCGCGATTTCCAGTTCTTCATCGTTGGGAACGACCAGGATCCGGATCCGGGAAACGGAAGCGGCGACGTCGGCGCACCGGCTTCCGTCGGCCCGGCGGTTCAACTCCGGATCGAGCCGCACCCCCGCGAACTCCAGCCCCCGGCAGGCTTCTTCCCTGACCGCCGGGAGCGTCAAACCGACCTCGTCGGTGAAGATCAAGGCGTCCGCGCCGCCGAGCAGGGCCAGGTAACCTCCTATATAGAGCCGGAGACGGTGGAAGTAGGCGGCGACGGCCAGAGCGGCGTCGGGAAGGCGACGGCGGCCGAGCAGGTCGCCGAGATCGCCGGAATCCCCGGAGAGCCCCAGCAGCCCGGACTCCCGGTTCAAGATCCGGGACACCCGGCCGGGCGACAATCCGGATCGGACCAGGGCCAGGACCGCCTCCGGGTCGATATCCCCGCTGCGGGTGGCCATCACCAGCCCCTGGAGCGGGGAGAATCCCATGGAAGTGTCGAGCGGACGGCCGGCGGCGATCGCCGCCGCGCTGGACCCGCCCGTCCCCAGGTGGCAGGCGACCAGGCGCAGCTCGTCTTCCCGTCTCTGCAGGAAACGGGCGGCGGCGGCGACCACCGACCGATAGGACAAGCCGTGGAAGCCGAACTTGCGCAAACCGCAGCGGCGGGCGAGATCGCGGGGCACGGCGTAGACCGCGGCCTGGGGCGGCAGCCCGGCGTGGAAGGAGGTGTCGAAACAGGCGTACTGGGGAAGACCGGGGTAGCGGTCCCGCGCGGCTTCGATCACCGCCAGCGAGAGGGGGTTGTGGAGGGGGGCCAGGGACAGGCCTTCCCGCAGCCGTTCCAGGGTTTCGGGTCCGATGAGGGCCGGAGCCGGAAAGGCCGTTCCGCCGTGGACGACACGGTGCCCGACCGCGTCCGGTTCCAGCCCCCGGGACCGCAGCTCCCGGAATACCTCCCCGGCCGCGGACCGGTGGCCGCGGCTATCGGCATCCGCAGGGAGAGACCGGCCCCGGTCGCCTTTTGCGGAAGGGCCGATCCCTCCGACCCGGCCGGAAGCGGAAGCCACGGGGTCCCCCTCCCCCCGGGTTTCGAAGAGTTTCCAGGAGAGGGACGAGGAGCCGCAGTTGAGAACCAGGATATCCATAGCCGAACCGGGGCAAGCATATCCTTTCCGCCCCCGGGGGAGAACCTTTTTCAGGTGGTGTCTCCCCCCCCCGCCGGACCGGGAAAAGCGAATTTTATTGCGGGACGAATCCGGTCCATTATAATCACAAAAAAATCCGTTAAACCATTTCCGAAACGGCGGGGAGGATCTCCTGTCCTCCCGGTCCCCCCCTTCCTCGGCGAAGCGCAGGGGGAAAGGATCGATAATGAATTCATTGCTGCGAAACTGCGGGATCGTATTGTTCTCTTTAACCGCGGCCGCGGGGACGGCCCGGGCCCTGGAGGTCGAGTTGACCGGGGCGGAAACGGTCAGCCGCTGCGAGGCCGACACCTACTACATCTCCGTCGGGAACCCCGCCTGGACCGCCCACACCGCGGAGAACATCGTCCTGGTCGACACGGTCCCCCCCGACGGATTCGTCTTCCAGAACGATTCCGCCTCCATCACCACCCCCCAGGGCTCCCTGTCCGGAAGCGGGGCCAACCCGGGGATTTCCGGGAGTGACCTGACCTGGGACCTGAACGCCCTTTTCGGATCCAGCATCACCCTGGCGCCCGGCGACACCCTGGATATCGAGTTCGCCCTGGAGATCGACTGCGACGGCAACAGCGGCCAGAACGACCTGACGGTCAGCTACGACTTCCCGTTCCCCGTGCCCCAGTCCGATACCGAGGCTCTCTTCATCACGGTGATGCCCGGGGACATCAACCTCCTCAAGACCCCGGTGACCCAGGAGGCCGGGATGGGGGACTGGGCGACCTACACCGTTCTGGTCGAGAGTTCCGGGCTGGGCACCATCCGCAACGTGACGGTAACGGACACCCTGGGTTCGGGCCTGGCCTTCGTCTCCGCCGACCCCGCTCCCCAAGCGGGAGGAGGGCCGCAGACCTACTACTGGACGGCGGCCGAAATCCCCCAACTGGCCGAAATGGAGCCGGACGAATCGGTGGAGATCTCCCTGATCGCCCAAGTCATCGCCTGCTCCGGGCTCGAAAACGAAGTGGACGCCGTCTTCGGCTGCGAAGGCATGGTCAGCGTTCCCGACCAGATCTGCCTGGACACGGCCACCGAAACCCCGCCGGGAACGGCGACCGCCACCATCGATTACCAGCTCCGCACACCCGACCTGACCTTCGATCTCAGCCCCGGGATGAGCGGAATCGACTACTGTTCCGGAGAAAACGTCACCGTGACCGTAACCAACGGCGATCCCCTCTCCCCGGACCCCGACGTCGGGGGGGCCTACAACCTCTTCTTCGACACCAACCTCGACGCCACCGGCTACGAGATAACCAACGTCGTCGGGGCCGGATACAACCCCGCCACCGGCGAATTCGCGGTCGGGACCGTTCCCGCCAACGCCGAGGTCGTCTTCTCCTATACCATCGGCTGGCCCGACGGAGCCTGCCCTCCCGACCCCTCTTCCCGGAACACGCTCTGGCTCCCGACCTACGACGACGAATGCATGACGCCCTTCGCGCCGCCGGTGAAGATCTACCCCGTTTCCATGACCGGAATGCCCTCGCTCTCCATCTCCAAGAACAACCCCGGGATCGTCAACGGCAACGACACCATCGTCTTCACCCTCACCGTCGCCTACCACGGCCCCGACGGCTTCAGCCCCACCGTCACCGACGACTACCCCAACCCCTCCCCGGGCTGGACGGTTCAGACCATCACCGAGGGAGGCAGCGACGACGGCGACGTCATCACCTGGACCCCGACCCTCGACGACGGCGACATCTGGACCGCCAGCTTCGAAATGGGGCTGGCCGACCCCTGCGTGGGTCCGCCGGTGGGACCGTACACCAACAGCGCCGAGGTCACCGGAGGGACCGACTGCCACGGCTGCGCCATCGCCGCCGGGTCCACCTCCGAAACCTTCTACGTCGAGGATACCCCCGGATGCGACGGGGACTGCAACGCCGACGGCTCCCGGCAGGGACCGGGGACGATCGAGGTCTGCACCTTCGCCTCCTACACCAACAGCTACGCCCTCCAGGGGTCCTCCCGACCCGCCTCCTGGTCCGGCTCCACCATGAGCGACGAAATGCCCCTCGACCAGAGCTACGTTTCCCTCGACGCCGTCCTCGTCGACGGCTTCAACTACCAGACCTACGTCTCCGACAACGGGGGAGCCGGGGGCCTCTACGAGGTCTACCTGGAAGGGCTCGACGCCTCTCCGGCCCCGGCGCCGGACGCGGCGACGACGATCGTCCTGGCCTACACCTTCCAGGCCGGCGACACCACCGGGAGCGTGTACGGGGAATCGGACCTGACCGTCGCCGGATGTTCCCAGGAGCGGAACTGGCTTCCCATCTCCATCGAGCGCTCCAGCGTCGGGATCGGTCTCGACGGCCCCCTGATCACCGATCACTGCGGGGTGGAGCCCTATACGGTCTCCCTCTCCAAGAACGGATACGTCGCCTACGACCTTCTGGTGGTCTTCGACCTCGACCCCGACGACAACGGAACCGACAACTACTACTACCTGCCCGGGAGCACCTTCTTCGCCGGGACCTTCGCCGAAAACGGCGGAGGGACGATATCGTCGTTCGAACCCGACACGGCCACCCCCGGCGAACTGCGTTGGGACTTCGCCACCCAGGGGGGGGGATCGGGTGACCTTTCCCAGGTCGGTTCGATCCGGGTCGACCTGCGTCTCCCCTGCACCGCCGCCGTCTACACCTACAGCGGCCGGGCCGAGTACAACGACCGCTGCGACGACGGCACCATTCCCCGGGAATCGACGGTCTCCGCCGGGCCGGACCAACCGCTCTGGGTACGGGAGGGGGATATCAGCATCATCAAGATGCCGGAAGCCTACTACGCCACCGAAGACACCGCGGAATGGTTTCTGACCGTGGTCAACGGCGGCGACGGGGGGGCCTACAACCTCCACGTCATCGATACCCTCTCTTCCGACCTCTCCTTCGCGGGAGGCGTGCCCTGGCCCGAGGACGTGGCCGGACAGACCATCACCTGGAATTTCCAGAGCCTGACCGCGACCTGGGGCGGCCTCACCGACCTGGACGGGGACGGTTACTTCGACGACCTGGCGGCGGGGGAAACGGTCAACCTCTCCATTGCGGCCGCGATCGAGGACTGCACCGACCTCCACAACGAAGTCTACTCCACCTGGGGGTGCCTGACCACCCCCTGCCAGACCTCGAACTGGGCCACCTCCACCGTCTATCTGCCCCCGCCGGGCCTGCTCGGCGTCACCACGTTCCCCGTGGCCGTCGATCTCTGCGATTCCGCCCCGGTCATCTTCGAGGTCCGCAACAGCGGCCAGACCCACATCTATGAAATCACCGCAGCCGAGAAGTTCCCGAGCGGCGCCGATTACGTTCCCGGCAGTTCGGAATACAGCTACAACGCCGGCGGGGGCTGGGGCGCGTACACCGCGATCCCCGACCCGGACTACTGGCCGGCGCAGACCTACCCCTACCAGTGGACCGCCCAGACCCATATCCCCGAATTCCAGGATCTGACCCTGGGCGCCAGGGTCAGAATCAGGTTCGACGTCGAGGCCGACTGCGACTTTCCCGCCGGGGACCGGATCTTCCGTTCCCGGGCCAGCTACGAAAATCCCTGCGGGGAGTACAAGGTCACCAGCGAAACCGCGGCCACCATGAACCTCAACAACATGGACGTTCAGATCGTCAAGGAAGGGAGGAACGAGACCCGGGACCCGGGAGGCCCTCTCTCCACCGATCCGGTGATCGCCGACGCCGGGGATACGGTCTACTGGCGGGTGACCTTGAGCAACGCCGGCTCCACCGACGCCCAGTACGTGACCATGACCGACACTCTTCCCGACACGGTAACCTTTTCGTCGGCGGCGCCCGCCCCCGACTACCAGAGCGGGCAGACCGTCGCCTGGTTCGTGGGGACGGATCTGCCCTTCGTCGCCACCGTCGAGGCCACGGTGGACGGCGACGGCTGCCAGGCCCTCTCCTATAACTCCGTGGACGTCGCCTGGGGGTGCGGAGACCTCGGCTGCACTGCGGGAACCAAGCACCAGGTGCACGCCCTCACCACCGAAGTGGACTTGCAACTCCCCGGCTGGAACCAGCTGACCGCCTTCACCACCTGTAACGGGACCGTTGCCTTCTCGGTCACCAACGACGGCGCCACCGCCGAGGAACTCGATTTCGTCTACACCGTCCCCGATGGCTACGTCTACGACGCCAGCGGCGGCGGCGCCGAAATCTCCAGTTCCGATCCGGCCCACACCTTCACCGAACCCGAGGAAGAACCGGTGGACCTGGGGGGAAACCCTCAGCAGCTGCGGTTCGCCGGCGCGGCCCAGGGGGGCAACATAATCGACGGCAACGATTACGCCGGCCCCGCCGAAACCCTGACCGTCGCCTTCAACGTCTACCGGGTGCCCTCCGATTTCTCCTGCGACACCGATCCGCACGGGGATCCCCCCGTCCCGGGACCGGTGGCGGGCTGGCCCGTCGGGAGCTACTCCAACAGCTGCGGGGTCTACGTCACCGACGGGGTGGACTTCACCGTCGAAACCGTGACTCCGGCCTACGCCGACCTCGACCTCACCATCGACCCCGCCACCCAGATCGTGAGCGACGGGGGGAGCGCGACCTTCAACGTCACCCTGCGCAACAACGGCACCGCCGCCGCCGACAACTGGGCGGTCGATCACCTCCTCGGACCCGGCTATTCCAACATCGCCTCCTCCCTGGGAAGCGTGGTCGGGCAACAGGTCGTCTTTCTCTCCGGCGACCCCGGTGGCGGGACCATCGACCCCTCGACCGAACGCACCTACGTGATCACCGCGGACGTGGGGAGCGGGAGCCTGATTCACGAGGCCGAGGTCATCGGACAATGCGTCGACGCCGGAGGGGCGGCGACCGGCTGCAACTACAGCGACGACGCCGACGACGCTTATTCGTCCAACGCCAGCTTTTCCAAGGCCGGCGACACCCAGGCCACGATCGGAGAAACCGTCTACTTCACCGTGACCGCCGACTTCCAGAACCCCGACTACTCGGCGGTCACCGTGATCGACCAGCTCCCGGTTCCGGGGTTGGAATACATCTCCCACTCGGTCTCTCCGGCGGACTGGAGCGCCAACACCGCCTCGGCGGCGACCGGCACCATCGAAGTGGCCTGGACGGAAATCACCCAAGCCACCACCGTCACCATCGAAATCGAAGCCCGGGTGGACGACGACGCCGTCAACTTCGCCGGGATGACCCAGACCAACGACGCCTCGGTCCAGTTCACGTACCAGACCAACACCTACAACGACTCGGATTCCTCCGATGTCGGAATAGTCGAACCCCACGTCCTCGACTTCTCCAAAAATTTCGAAGGAGGGTACCCCGGGCCGGTGGCCGGAGGGGACGGCGTTTACTTCCGGGTCCAGTTCGACAACGACGGCACCGCGGTCACCTCGACCGCCTACAGCCTGCACTGGCAGGACACCCTGCCCCCGGAAATGCGCGACGCCGCGCCCGGCATCGTGGCGGTGGGGGTGGACGCGCCGCCTTACGGCTCGATCGACCGGACCCTCACCTCCCCCGCCGACTACTCCGGTTCCTGGGACGGCGCGGCCGGCGTCCTGGAGCTGAATTTCAACACTCCGCTGCCCGGCTCGGCGGCGCGGCTGGACAACGACGAGAGAATGCTCATCTACTACCGGGCTTATGTCGATTACGATGTCGGTTCCTTCGCCGAGTTCTCCAACTTCGCCCGGGTAGACAGCTACTATTCCCTCCCCTACGACCCGTCCAACCCCGACATCCGGCCCTACAGCGACGGCAGCGATTGGAAGGAGCTGACCGCCCCGTCCCTCTCCCTGACCAAAAGCGTCCTCTCCGGATCTCCCGCGACCATCGGGGAAACCGTCTACTACCGCCTGGAGGTGGCGGTCCCGGCCGAGACCGCCGCCTACTGGCCGGACCTCTACGATATCGTGGAGTGGAACGGCCTCACCTACGTTCCCGGCTCCACTTCCTTCGCCGCGGTGACCGGCAACCCCGCGGAAGGGGTCTCCTTCGTGACCTCCACCGAGCCGACCTGGATCTCCTGGACCGACCCGGCCCCGGGCGCCACCTTGTTCTGGGACTTGAACCCGATCGTCAACGCCAGCGACGGCGTCGGCTGGGGCGACATAGAGTACGTCTTCCGACTGGAGTGGGCGATGCTGGTGACGGGACGGGACGATGCCGGAGGAGACACGGTCTGGAATCCGCCGGCCGCGGACGACCATGCCCTTGACGACGCAAGAGTCGACTGGTCGAGCTTCAGCGACGGCAACGGTTCCACCAACCGCTTCGTCGAGGATACCGACGTTCGTACCGACGTCGATCAACCGGTCCTCTCCTCGTTCGATAAGACCACCAACACCCCGAATCCTGTCCACGGGACCCAGCAGGTCGACTACGTCGTCACCTTCGACAACACCGGCTGGAACACCGCCTTCGATGCCGTGATCTCCGACCTGATCCCGCCGGGGATGCGCCAGACCGCGCCGGCGGTGGATTCGATCACGGTCGGGGCCAGGACCCTTTCCTCCCCGGCGGACTACACCACCGCCTGGTCCGGACAGACCTTCACCGTCACGTTCGTCTCCTCCGACACCTCCCTCCCGGTTTCCGGAAACACTTCCGCCTCCCGGATCGAACCGGGCGAGACCGTGACCGTCAGCTACCACGCCACCGTGGACGCCGACGTCGGGGCGGCTTTCTCCATGACCGACTCGGCCCGGGTCGGCGAATACTCCTCCCTCCCGGGAGCGGTCCCGGCCGAGAGAATCTATCCCGGTATCGGCCCCGACTCCGAGACCCACTACACCGATCCGGCCGACATCGGCAAATCCCAGTCCTCAGCCGGGTACACTCCCGGGGGCGCGGCGACCATCGGCGAACCCCTGGACTATATCCTCGAGATCGACCTGCCCAACGACACCACCGCCTACGGCCTCACGATCACCGATACCGTCTCCGACGGTCTGACCGTGACCGGGGTGAGTTCCAACCCGGCGGCGGTCTTCGCGGTTTACACCGAAAACCCGGACGGGACCACGGACGTCACGGTCGGTTACGGCGACTTCGGACCCGGACAGACCGGCCTCGACGCCGTCGTTACCATATCGTCCTATGTGGATCAAACCGACACTTCGGGCTGCGTCGGCCAAGGGACCAACTTCTGGAACGAGGGGTTCATCGGCTGGAGCAACCAGTCGGCGGGCGGCACCTGGTTCAGCGACACTTCCATCGGCCTCTGGACCGTGGTGGTGGAGCCGCGCCTGCAGATCCTCAAGGAAATCGCTCCCGGCCACGGGGACGCAGGGGACGTCCTGACCGTGACCATCACCGCCGACCATCCCGGAGACAGCGACTCCGACGCCTTCGACGCGGTCATCAGCGACGTCCTGCCCTCGGGGCTGACCTGGGCGGATAACCTCTCCGCTTCCGGGCCGACCTTCACCGTGGACACCGGCTCCCTGCCCACGGTCACCTTCACCTTCCAGACTATTCCCGACGGAGAGACTTCGGTCATCACTTTCGACGTGGTCTTGAACGATTCGGTGACTCCGGGCGAGATCGTGACCAACACCGGGGGGATCGAGTGGACCAGTCTTCCCGGCAACGATCCCAGGGAAAGAGACGGCTCCGGGGACATATCCTGCGACGACTACGACGACGCCGATCCGGCCGTGGTCACCGTCGACGACAACCTGGGCATCGAAAAGTCCCTGCTGGGCGACGGGGACGCCGCCATTGCCGAAACCTTCCAATACGAAGTGGTCTTCACCCTCAACGAAGGGACGATGCCCGGGGTGGAGATGGTGGACACCCTCGATCCCGGCCTGGCCTTCGTCTCCCAGGACAGCTTCGCCCATGACGCTTCCATAACCTTCAGCGGTCAGACGACGCCCACCATAACCAACCAGGGCGCCACGATCACCTGGTCGTTCGAGACCGTGGTGAATCCGGCCGGACCGGCACCGGACACGGTCACGGCCGTCTACACCGTCTGTGCCACCAACGTTGCCGGCAACCAGAGCGGGACCTTGCTCGACAATAGCGTCGAACTCGACTACGAGGGGGGCGGCCCGCTCTGGTCCTCCGCGTCCGATACCGAGATCATCGAACCGGTGTTGGCGGTGGATAAAACTCTCTCGGCCCAAACCGGGGACGCCGGGGACACGGTCACGGTCACCGTCACCTTCAGCCACGCCACCGACAGCTCGTCCCCGGCCTACGATCTTACTCTCTCCGAGGTGGTTACCACCGGTCTCGCCTGGTCGAACAACGTCACCAACATCTCCGGGCCCGCTTTCACCTGGGACACCAGCGGCCTGCCCGAGGTGGTCTTCGCCTGGGACGAAGTGGACACCTACTACAACCAGGCCTACCCGGTGAGCTTTTCCTTCGACGTCACCCTGGAACCCTCCGTCATTCCCGGGCAGGTGCTCCCCGACACGGTCGATCTGCGGTGGACCTCGGTCCCCGGCGACCCGGGCCAGGTGTCGCCCTACAACCCGGATTCCTACCAGCGGACCGGCGATCCCTCGGATCCGGGGGGGGCGCTCAACGACTACAACGACGAAGACAACGACGCCATCACGGTCAACAACGGACTGGTCCTGGAAAAACTCCTGCTCGGGGACGGGAACGCGGCCGTGGCCGAAACCTTCCAGTACCGGGTGACGATGCCGCTGATCGAGGGAACCATGCCCGACGTCCTCCTGGCGGACACGCTCGACGCCGGCCTGGCCTTCGTCTCCCAGGACGCATTCGCCGTCGATCCCTCCATCTCCTTCAGCGGATCGACCGAACCGGTGGTGACGGACCAGGGCGGGACGGTCACCTGGAATTTCGGGACCATCGTCAATCCTCCCGGCCCGGCGGCGGACACCGTCGTCATCACCTACACCGTCTGCCCCACCAACACGGCCGGCAACCAGGACGGAACCCTGCTCGACAACCAGGTGGAAATGACCTTCGCGGGAGGCCCGCCCAGCTGGGCGGCCGCCTCGGAAACCGAGGTCGTCGAACCGGCGCTGACGGTTCAAAAATCGCTCTCGACCCAGACCGGCGAAGCCGGGGACACCGTCACGGTAACGGTCTCCTTCAGCCACTCCACCGAAAGCTCCTCGACCGCCTACGGGCTGGTTCTGACGGAACTCGGCGACGAGAACATGGCATGGGCCGACAACATCACGCTCATCAGCGGGCCGGCCTTCACCGTCGACACCGACGATTGGCCCGAAGCCACCTTCTCCTGGGACGAGGTCGACACCTACTACAACCAGGCTTACCCGGTGAGCTTCTCCTTCGATTTCGCCGTGGGCACGGGGGTCAACCCCAACCAGGTGCTCCCGGATACCGTCGACCTGGAGTGGACCTCGGTCCCCGGCGATCCGGGCCAGGTCTCCCCGTATAACCCCGATTCCTACGAGAGAACCGGCGACGACTCCGATCCCGGGGGGGCCCTCAACGACTACAACGACGAGGACAGCGCGCAGTTCAGGATCGACGACAACGCCTTCAATAAAATCCTTCTGGGAGACGGCGACGCCGTCATCGGGGAAACTTTTCAGTATCAAATCACCATCGATTTGATCGAAGGCGTGACCGAAAACGTGATCATGGCCGATTCCCTCGACCCGGGGCTCGCTTTCGTCTCCCAGAACAGCTTCACCTACGATACCGGCATCACCGTCACCGGCTCCACCATGCCCCTGGTCCTGAACCAGGGGACCAACCTCTGGTGGTTCCTGGGGAACATCGTCAACCCGCCCGGAAGCGCCCCCGACACCATCACCGTCACCTACACCGCCTGCCTGACCAACGTCTACACCAACTGGGACGGCCGGCTCCTCGACAACTTCGCCAACATCAGCTATATCAGCGGCGGCCCTCTCTGGTCGACCGCCTCCGACACCCAGGTCCTGGAACCGGAGATGGCCGTGACCAAATCCCTCTCCGCCCAAACCGGCGAAGCCGGAGACACGGTGACGGTGACCGTCTCCTTCGGCCACACCACCGACAGTTCCGCCAAGGCTTTCGACGTCACGCTCGGCGAAACGGTCACCGACGGGCTGACCTGGGCCGACAACGTCCAGAGCCTGAGCGGCCCGGCCTTCGCCGTCGATACCGCCGGACTGCCGGAAGTGGTCTTCAGTTGGCCGCAGATCGATACCTACTATACCCAGGCCGATCCGGTCAGTTTCTCCTTCGACGTGACCCTCGACGCCGACGTCCGGCCCGGGCAGCCGCTGCCGGATGAAGTTTGCCTGGAGTGGACTTCCCTCGCCGGGAATCCGGGACACGTGTCTCCCTACAACGACGACGCCTACGAACGGACGGGAGACCCCGCCGACCCCGGTGAATGGAACCACTACACCGCCGCGGACGAAGGCCTGATCACCGTCGGGTCCGCCGCCATCGCCAAAACCCTGCTGGGCGACGGCAGCGCCGTCATCGGGGAGACCTTTCAATACCGGGTGGTTGTGGACCTGATCGAGGGCCAGATGGCCTTCGCCACCATCACCGATTCGCTCGACGAAGGGCTGGCCTTCGTTTCCCAGGACGCGGTCGTCTACGATCCGGCCATCTCCATCAGCGGCTCGACGGTTCCCGCGGTCGGGCCCGACGGCCGGACCTTGACCTGGAACCTGCAGACGGTGACCAACCCGCCGGGCCCCGAACCCGATACCGTAACGTTCGTGTACACCGTCTGCGTGACCAACGTCACCGGGAACCGGGACGGGACCCTGCTCGACAACCGCGTCGACCTTTCCTATCTCGGGGGAGCGCTGGGGCCGGTTTCGGGCGGTTCCACCGAGGTTCTGGAACCGAACCTGGGCGTCCTCAAGGAGTTCTCCCCTCAGAGCGGCGTGATCGGGGACGTCTTCACCGTCACCCTCTCGGTCTTCCACACCCAAACCTCGAGCGCCGACGCCTACGACGTGGCCCTCAGCGACCTCATTCCTTCCCAGTTCGACTGGCAGGACAACCTGACGCTCCTCAGCGGCCCCGCTTTCACCGCCGACACCTCCGCTCTCCCCGCTCTCGCCGTGGCCTGGCCCGAGATCGCTTCCTTCTACGTCCAGACCAACCCGGCCCGGCTGAGTTTCGATCTGGAGCTCAACGGCACCGCCGTACCCGGAGAAATCGTCTTCAACACCGCCGGGGTGCAGTGGACATCGCTTTCGGGAGACCCGGGACAGATATCCCCCTACAACCCGAACGCCTACGAGCGCACCGGCGACCCGGCCGATCCCGGCGAAGAAAACGACTACGCCGCCGCCGACCTCGACGACGTCGAGGTCGAGGCGACACCGTCTCCCAGTCCCACCCCCTCGCCCACTCCCTCGGTCACCCCCACGCCGTCGGTCACCCCCACCCCGTCGGTCACCCCCACTCCCTCGACCACGCCGACGCCTTCGGCCACGCCCACCCCTTCCGTCACCCCGACCCCCTCGGCTTCGCCCCCCCCCCCCCCCCCCCCCCCCCCCCCCTCCCCCCCCCCCCCCCCCCCCCCCCCCCCCCCCCCCCCCCCCACCCCCCCCCCCCCC